>JBAXUO010000139.1:0-4335 GCA_037129625.1 Chlamydiota bacterium | reverse complement strand
TTTTTCTTGAAGCTCCTTTCTTCTTTCTAAACTATCTAAAGCTCGAAAAATATCTGGCAAACCCTGCTCTTTAAACTCTTCCAAAGCTTTATCTAAATAATACAGCAAGAATGGTTGAAGTGATTCTAGCTTGTGGACATCTGTAAGAAAGGATGGGTTTTTCTCTAAAACCAAAAGAATCGAATCGAAGTTTTTTGCAGTTTGCAAGACATGAAGATAGAGATTTTGTTGCAGCTCTTTTTCCTCTGATAACCCTTCGAGCACAGCAAAAATTTGGGGTAAATAGCTATCGAAGTTTATATGAGCTTCTTTCGGATGGGTAAAAAATCGTAAAACAATCGGAGCTAAAATCTCTTTGGAGGGACAGGTGTATCCTCTTACCATTTTAGAAAGGATTCTCTCAAGGCCTTTATAAATATCGGGATCATCGGTGCATAATCTTCGATGTAAAGTATCCTCTAAGGCAAGAGATAAATCTTTATAAAAACAAAAGCCTTTATCTTCCTGCTCCAAAATGGGGAGATTGACTTGAAAACTCCGACAAGAAAAATCCCAGCTCTTTCGAGAAAGGATTTTGAATACACAATCCACAGGCTTTGGTTTCGCAAGTTCTTCTAAAAGGCGCTCTTCCAAAGTTCCTTGTCGCTCACTCAAGAAAGAAATATTCTTTGGATTTGGAGAAAAACGCAGGCGCAACAAACTCCAAGCTTCTCCATTTTCGTCTAGCTGAAGATGGCGAACTTCCATATGATTGGCTCGAATCAAATTACCCAAATACTCCTTCAACTTACCAATCAAAGCCTGCCTGTTTTTGACATCCATGGGATTGGATCGCCCATCCATCAGAGGAAAGGGTAATTTTTTACATTCAATTAAAGTTTGATAGAACAAAGTTTCCATAGCTTTTAGAAATAATTCCTTGGTCCCGTTGCTCCCAGGAACATCGAAGCGAAAGCACAGATCCACATCATGAGGCTGCTCATTGGTTCCTACCACAATGCAAGTAGCTACCGATCCCGTAAGACGAGCGGAACTGGTAATTTTACGTCCGACTAATCGAGACCAGGAGACCATCTCAGGCTCTATGACCTTTTCCCATTTTTCCAAAAATTCACAGAGATCCACATGTCCTTCTCTATTTAATTGATTAAGAAAATAGGGTAAATTATTTTTGAAAATTTTCTTGTCAATTTCCAAAAGATTCGATGTTTCTAATAAATCTAAAATTGTTTGATGGGAACCTTCAAAACAAAGATTCGGAATGGTTACAAAGGAGTGAGAAAGAACAAAATCTCTTCTTGTTTTTTGCACCTCGGAAAGTTCCATCTCCATTTCGGGAATAGTGGGGGAAACTTGCCGAATGGGTGTGATCCTTCCTTGCAAACTTAGCCCCTTAGGAGATATGGGAATCAATATTTCAGAAATTGGTCTAAATATAATTTCCCTTTTTTCTATGACGGGCTGTGATAATAGGCCCAACTTGGGAGGCGGAGGAAATGGAGAAGGAAGTAAAGATGTTCTTATTGACATAGTATAAATAATTTTAAATAAGGCATTAATTCTACTTCATTTTGACTTTTGCATGAACTAAAATGTTTTAGTAAATACGAAAAAGTAAAACTCTTTTGACTATTCAACAATACGTTTTTTTGACCGTTTTCAGAACATCACAACTTGTACCCATCGTTTGCGTACGATGCCAAAAAAAATCGTAATTTCCTTACTATCAATTTTCTCTCTTCGATTTTTTCGATAAGCAATCAAAGGTTAGATTTGTTGGACGTAGAAGAAATTAGCATTTGGGAAAGGATAGGGGCTTTAAACCCCCTCCTACTTGATTGAGGAAACTATTACAGACCGCCTCCAAAGAACCTTCCGATAAATGAAATTGTTGGGGCTGGATTTGCTGGGGCCTGCTGTGGGGCTGGATTTGCTGGGGCATAGGGTTGAAAGAGTTCCTGTTGGGCCTCTAGATCATCAAGAACTTCACGATCGTTTGAAAAAGCCTCTCTCAAAGCGCTCAGATCGTCTTTAGGCTCAGACGTATGTTGTGCAGAAGATGTTGTAGACGAAGAAGAGCCGGTTTCTTGAAGTGAGAGACCTGGCAAGGATGGATAAAGAGTCTGGGAAAGTCTTGGTTCTGGCGTAGGTGTACCAGGAGTTGAGGATGATGGTGGAGGCGTTTGTTCTGCAAGAGGTTTTGGAGAAGATGTCGTAGACGAAGAAGAGCTGGTTTGTGAAAGCTTTTCTTGAGCCATATTAATTGCCTCTCTGATTGGGTTCATGAGGTTACCTTCATGATGAATAAAAATGCGTCGAGATTCACTCGGCATTAATACAGCTTCTTTGTAGAACTCTCTATACTCTTGTAAAGCAGCTTCTATATTTTCTGTATTTGGGTTTTCTAGAATAGATTTATAGTTATCAATCCAAGTTTTTATCCTTTCAAACAATGGTGAATGCAAAGAAGTGTCGGTTTTTGAAAGATTGTCTTGTGCTTTCAAATTTTCTTCCAGGGTATTTATTTTTTCCATAGTCCTTTTCAAGTGAGGAATCGAATTGGACAATAACACCTTTTGGTTTTCAGGCAAAAGCTCATAAGAATGGAGAATGTTTAAATACTCATATCTAGCAGCTTTTATATTTTCTGTATTTGGGTTTTTTAGGACAGGAGAGTAGGTTTTATACCAACCCATTATCCTTTCATTGAGGTTTTCCTCGATTGTCGTAGACGAAGAAGAGGCGGTTTTTTGAGGTGGAAGACCAAGAAAGGCTGGATTAAGAGTTAGGGAAGGTCCTTGTGCGTTCGTTGCAGTACCCGTAAGTTTTGGTGGTGGTACAATATGTGCTTGGAGGGGTGTAGCGGGAGCTGAGGATGATGGGAAGGGACCCGAAGAGGTTACGGAAGTAGCGGTAGATTTTAGTAATAGTATTTCCTTTGCCAATCTTTGCAGCTTTTCCTGGTGTGTTAGAGAAATTTCAAGAGTTGAATATTTTGTATTAAACGCTTCCCATTGTTCTAAAATTTTCGTTAAAGTTTGCCCATTTGGGAGCCGTTGAATAGCACCTTTAAAAGTGTAATATCCCCAAATACCATCACTTCCCCAAATAAAGTGATTATCATTCACTGAACTACTGCTTGTACTCGTTGACATAAAAACCCCAGTTTTAATTTTGATATGAGTTTAAAAAATTATAATATTATTATAACAACAACAGAATTAAAACAAAAGTAGTAAAAATAGTTTTATTGGCGTTTTTTTTGAAATATCACCTTTGGTATCTACAAGATATTGATCCTTAGGGAGGTCCCGCATGAATGAACGTATGTATATGAGCAATAAAGAGTTAAGTAGATACTATAAACTTCTCCAAGTTCATGAGAGGATTCATCCGCAAATCAAGATCTCGCGTTGCTCGTCTTTCGCGCTCAAGCTCGCTCAAGATTGCGGTTTTCTCTTCTCATTCTTATAACCTCATAATATTAATTTCTTTAGTTAAGAGATTGATCAGAAATCTCAAATGATAGAGAATGCCTCTTTTTATGAGGAGGTATTATGAAATGGCCTTGGATTCTGGCAATAGCTTGGCTCTCGACAGGAGAAAGCTCCATTTTGATTTCCATAGTCGGGAGCAATCCATCCCAAAAAGAAGAGCTAGCCTTAGCGCTACAAAGTAGACATCCCAGTGATATCGAAATCATCTATGAAATGGAATATCTAAAGGATCCCATGAAAAAGGGAAGTTATGTTTCTAAAGACTATGATTTAGACCAATTTATCTACTCAGACGCATACAACTTGAAAAGGGGATTGGGCGTTGTTTTGCCAAACGGTAGAAAAGTAGAGCCAAAACCTGTGATTCTTTGTGTGGGGTATCATTTTATCGATGGATACTCTATGCGATCCTGTTTTCGACTTTCCATCTTTGTAGATGAAAAAAAAGAAAGGGATGCCTATTTTACTAGCTACATTTTACCCACAAAAAAGAATGCCAAGATAGCCTTAGAAAATGAAGGCCAAAAGAGCCTCTTAATGCCGACTATCTATTCGATGATCGACCGATATATACAAGAGGGCAGATAGACTCTTCTATGGTTAAGGAGGGATATTAACAACGTCTGATAATATATGTTATGTTGCATTAAAGCATGCTTTTAGCTACAAGCGCTAGTTTTTAGCATGGATTTCTTTTTCCCTACGGGTATAATCTGCTGTTATGCAAAATACTTTTCCTATTTCTAAAGAGTTCCAGCAAGTCATTACGGCCCGACGATCCACTCGGAAGTTTTCCAGGAAATCTCTTTCAAAAGAATCTATTAACGAAATTCTATCT
>JBAXUO010000138.1:0-4350 GCA_037129625.1 Chlamydiota bacterium | reverse complement strand
AAAACAAGGGCAACAAATTATAAAATTAGACCTTCTTAGCTTAGAGCTCAAATTATCTGAAAGGGAAAAAATTGCACTAGAATATGCTCTAAACTCTCAAGAGCTGACCATTCAACAATTTCAACTGCTTTGTCCTGAGACTAGCAAAAGAACTCTCCAAAGAGAACTAAAAAATTTAATTGATTTAGGTCTACTACAAATGGTTGGATCGGGAAACGAAAGACACTATCTAACCACTGCCGTGACATCCGAGTGACATCCGAGTGACAAAGCCATTAAAACAAACTAAATATCAAGGACTTGCAATAACACTATCCGGAAGTAAAATCACTCCCAATAACCAAAGAATTCCAAAGAATATGCGAAGTAGAAGAGGCTACAACACCCCCGGTAATTTCACGTAAAGTCGCCAAAAAAGCGCCACCAATTGCAGTTCCAACAAAAATCGGAAGATTGAGCCATCCCTGAGAAGCATCTAAGTGATATAACCCAAAAAGAATAGCATTCAGAGCCACCGCACATATTCTTTTAACCAAAGGCCTCTTCAAGTTTTCTCCCTCTACAATCTTCATCTCTTTATGTAAAAATTTACAAAAACACCCTCGAAAAACTTTCTCTTCCAGAATAGGCCCAAAAAAACAATACTCCGCCAAAATATCCACAATAGCTACTTTCCCAAAAAATCCCATGGACCTATCAATTACATCATCCAAAACCGTATTACAAACTTGTTCATTCGAATGAAGATCTATCCCTTTTTTTATAAGAAAATTACATAGAGTATTATTTATTAAAGAAGATATGGGCATCTCTATAAGAAAAAAAAGAACACCAAGACCTACATCACGAGCTATCTTTACCCATCTTTCTTTCGATGTCGTTACATCATCCAATTTTTTATCAAAAAAGATATGGATTACAGCGATATAAATTATGCTGGGGATAACTCCTAAAGAAGAATATCCAAAACATACAAGACCCACGCGCAACAAAAAATAAGAAGCCGAAAACACACAAAAAGCAATCCGACGGATTTTTTCATTTAAAACATGCAAATCTTTTCCACAAACATAGGGAATAAGTCTTTGATGTTCAGAAATCGAAATAGTTGCAACAGCCATACTCTCCTCAAAAAAAAGAAAGAGCTTACCTAAAGACAAGAAAAAAATCTCTACGTTTCTCAAGATTTTTTAAAAATAGGTATTTTAGGAAGATTTTTTCTCCGGAGAAAATTCATTCGTAAGAGAAAAACGAGGGATTAATTTTCCTTGGATTATAACCTCTTCCACAAACATCGATAAAGGCCTGACCCAAATTCCTTTTTCTCCATATAAAGCCTGATACACTACAAGCTCCTCAAGAGTCTCACTATGGCGGGCTATATAAAGCAGCTTATAAAAGCTCCCTTTAAAATGCTTATATATCCCCTCTAGCTTCAACATTCGAGCCTTTTCAGAGAAAATAAAATCTGTCTTTTTTGGAATAACCATAGGACACAAAAAAAGGGAGGCAAAGCCTCCCTTATATATTATTCAAATGAAAATTCTAATACGGATTCTTCTTCCGGATGTAAAACAAACTTCTTCACTTGGGCATGATATGCAAATCCTGTACCTGCAGATATCATGTTTCCTACAACGAGGTTTGCCTTCAAATCAAAAAGATAATCTGTTTTACCTTCCACTGCTGCATCAGCTAAAACTCGAGTCGTTTCTTGGAAAGAAGCCGCTGCAACGAAAGATTCCGTACTCAAAGATGCTTTCGTAATACCCAAAAGTATTGGAGAAGCTTGTGCAGGTTTTCCACCTTCTTCAATAGTTTTAAAATTCTGAGCATGGAAAAGCTTTTTATCCACATCCTCACCATAGAGGAAAGTAGTATCACCCGGATCAATAATACGAATTTTCTGCAACATCTGACGGATAATAATTTCAATGTGCTTATCGTTAATATCAACCCCTTGGAGACGATATACCTCTTGCACCTGATTTACTAAGTACTTTTGAAGTTCCCTAACACCGCAAATCTCCAAAATCTCCTGAGGAACAATAAGACCTTCCGTTAACGGCTGTCCTTTCACAACAAGATCACCTTTTTGAACGATAAGGTGTTTGGTTAATGGAATAAAATGCTCTTCTTCCATACCGGTCACTTCATCATGCACAACAACAATTCTTTTGTTCTTTTGAACACCCTTAAGATCTACCACACCATCAATCTTCGCAATATCCGCTGCAAATTTTGGCTTTCTTGCTTCAAAAAGTTCACCCACTCGAGGAAGACCACCCGTGATGTCCTTCGTCTTAATAGCACCTCTTGGCAATTTAGCTAAAATCATACCGGGAGTTACTTTTTGGCCTTCTTTAACTGTTAGAATAGCTCCAGAAGGTAATACATACGTTCCCATTAATTCTTCATAGCTAGAATCCGCAAAAATGGAGATCTGAGGATGTAATTCTCCTCGATACTGTTTAATGATCGACTCGACCTGTCCCGTTTGCTTATTCACTTCACTATGCATCGAAATCCCTTGAACAATGTCCTCAAATTTGACATAACCAGGTCTTTCGCAGATAATCGGACTACTATGCTGCTCACACTCAGCAATTTTGGTTTTCGTTTTAACCTTACAGCCATCCGCCAATAGAATCTTTGTACCCAATTCTACGTTTAAAATTTGTAGAGGTTCAATCGATTTCGTATGTAATAACTTTTTATACTCTTCAATAGGACGGCCTTCATCTCGTACGATTTGAAAGGTTCCATTTTTATTCAACGCAAGCCAATTACCTTCGTCATCCTGAACGACTCGAAGATCCTTGTATATTAGAATACCATCCGCTTCTGCTATCAACTGAGGACTCGATGCCGCCGATGCAATACCCCCATAATGGAAAGTTCTCATCGTCAACTGAGTTCCAGGTTCCCCGATGGACTGCGCTGCAATAATACCAACAGCCTCTCCTAACCCGACTAAATGCCCGGTGGCTAAGTTAAGTCCATAACAACGTCTGCAGATTCCACGATAACATTCACAAGTTAAAGTCGAACGGATTTTTACAATTTCTATACCCGCATCATCAATCGCCTCAGCTTGGAGCATCGTTATAACATCACCAGATTTGGCTAAAATCTTTGTGCTATCTCCAGGCTGATAGATATCTTCACAAGAAGTTCTTCCAAATATACGATCTTTTAAAGCAACAAGCTCTTTTTGACCTTGGCGAATCGAACTAACTTCAATACCATTCAATGTTCCACAGTCTGCTTCCGTTACAATCACATCTTGAGATACGTCAACTAAACGTCTAGTTAAATATCCCGAGTCTGCCGTTTTCAATGCTGTATCCGCAAGACCCTTACGAGCTCCGTGAGTAGAAATAAAATATTCTAGAACAGATAAACCTTCACGGAAATTCGAAGTAATAGGAGATTCAATAATTTCTCCCGAGGGCTTAGCCATAAGACCTCGTAACGCTCCTAACTGCTTCACCTGAGATTTATTACCTCTAGCTCCAGAATCCATCATTAGATAAAGCGGGTTTAATTCCCCATTCTTCACTTCGGAAATCAGTTTAAAAAGCTCTTCAGACAAAACATCAGTCACCTCTGTCCAAATACTAATAATCTTGGAATGTCTCTCCCCATCAGTGATAATTCCATCTTCATACTGCTTTTTAACCTTCTCTACCCGTTCATATGCAGCCTTCAAAACCTTTGCTTTATTCGGCGGGATAATCACATCGGTCACACCCATAGACAAAGAAGCTCTAGTAGCTTCACTAAATCCTAAAGTTTTCATGTCGTCTAAAAACTGAACTGCCGATTCTAATCCAACTTTCTTGTAACACTCTAAGACCAACTCCGAGAGTTTTTTCTTTCGAAGTGCATAGTTTTGAAAACCTAATTCTTCCGGAACAATCGTATTGAAAATCACCCGTCCCGGTGTCGCTTCAATAATACTTCCTTTAATACGAACTTTAATTTTTTCATGTAACCGAAGACCACGTCCCGATTCATCTCTTCGACCTTTGCACTCAGGCTCATCAATTCGCCCCGCTTGCAAAGCAGACAACACTTCTTCAGGACTACTAAAAACTTTCGTTTTCTTTCCATGCTCTTCTGCAATATAAATAGCATCATGCATAAGATAATAAAGACCCAAAATCATATCTTGAGACGGTACAGTCACCGGCTTTCCAGATGAAGGTAAGAAAATATTATCAGGAGCCATCATCAAAAGTTTAGCTTCCAATTGAGCTTCAATAGATAGTGGAATGTGTACAGCCATTTGGTCGCAATCAAAGTCCGCATTAAATGCAGTGGTAACCAATGGATGAATACGAATCG
>JBAXUO010000137.1:0-4465 GCA_037129625.1 Chlamydiota bacterium | reverse complement strand
TCAAAAAAGGCGGATACAATGCTTGGTGGAAATGACCGCAAAAGCACTTGATTTTTATCTCTGGTATAGATGTAGGGGAACGGAGGTAAATCTCCTATGTCTCCAAGTCCGATAGGGGATATAAGGGTAGCGTCTAGATATTGATTAAGACTGTTTTTCTCTGCCCATGGGATATGGGCAATATCACCATAATAGGCTATCCATGCTTTGCGTTCTTCGGCAGTTAAACCGAAGGCTTCTTGTGCCATTTTTTTTAAAAGAACAACTATGGATGGAATAGGCATCGGCTGTACGGGATATTCCATGGACTTTTCCCTTCCGTGAATGTCAAAAGTAAAGGCTTCGGTTAGGGAATTACAATAAACAAAAAAATTGGATAACAAGGCTACCTTGCTTCCGAGATGTTTTTTGAGAGGATGAATTATCTGTCTATAAATTCTTTCTTTTTGCGCACAGGAGACAATGACAAATTTTATTCCCGAGGACAAAAGGGTGCTAATATATTCCATGGAATCAGCATAATCTATAGCAAATTCTTCTCCAGCAGCAAAGGGGGTGCTGTTTATAAAAAGGGTTCCGTCGATGTCTGTGATAAAGGCCTGAACCGATCTATGTGTAATCTCCGTTAATATTTTTTTTCGTATCTTGAAGTCTTTGATCTCTTTTATTTGTCGCTCGATTTTTTTATAAAAGGGGTGAGATTTTGGATATGTCTTACACAGGGCAATTAACTGTTGCATAATTTTTTCTTCAGAGATTTTATCATTGTAAAATAAGGAAAAAAGTTCATCAAAATAGCCTAAAAGTAACTTTTGATGGCTAACATTAACTGCTTTGGCTTCTATTTCCATGGCTTGAAGCTGTGATAGCTTTTTAATATGGATTTGGACTTTTTGATCTAGGTTTTTTTCGGATGGGTGGGAGTCGGATAGATGAACATTAGTTGCAAGATAGCAAGCGGTAAGCAAAGATGTGATTGTTAGCATAAAAATCTTCTAAGTTTGAAAGAGAGTCTAGTCTGCATGAAAAATTAGATAAAAACAACTGTGGTAACAGACAAAAAAGAATTACAATGTGCTTTTGTTAGGCGGCTTTTCTAAAACGTTAAATCTATCAAACCCTATAACCTTTATATTATCCGAAGGTTCAAAAAACAATGTTGACATTGCCATAAGATGAGGTTGGCTACATATAGAGGGTTGGTAATAGGTTACAGAGCTAGAAGAGTTTTCTATTTTTTTACAAATACAGCCGACAAAGATACTTCCAATAATGGATTCTGAGATAAATTCTTCCCCAATATTTAGTATTCCTTTTTCTGTGAATAACGCCATTTCTGCCGATGTGCCCGTTCCGCAAGGGCTGCGATCAAACTGACCTTTTCCCCAGATGGTTACATTACGCGTGTGTCGGACCCCAAGCATTTCTGTAAAGGTGATTAATTTTACACCGCAAATGGAAGGGTTGTCCGGATGAACAACCCTAATTTCCCTTTTAATGATTTCCATAATTTTTTGAGCTAAAATAATAAGCTCGGGAAGGTGTTGTGGTGTAACTTGTAACCCTAATTGCGCAATATCAATAAAGGCAAAAAAATTACCTCCAAAGGCAATGTTATATGTAATAGCTTTTGAGTCAACGGTAGCAATAAGATTTTGTTTATAAACGAAAGAGGGGATTCCAAATAATTTAACACGCTGGATCTCTAACGATTTTGAGATTTCAACATTTAATGTAATGGGACCTGCAGGGGTATCTAGTTTTACTTCCGTCTCGGGAACGGTTTTTTTTATTTTTCCTAATTTTACTAACGCATAAGCTAAACACATGGAACCGTGGCCGCACATGGATAGGAATCCACTGGCATCGCAGAAGATCGCTCCGTAATGAGATTGTGGTGTTATGGGAGGGGTAAGAAAAACACCAAACATATCTAGGTGACCTCGAGGCTCACATAATATTTTTTGACGAAAAGGATCCCATAAAATTTTTGCATTTTCCCAACGTTCTAGCATTGTGTTGCCGGGAAGTGGGGGAAGTCCTTCTAAAACCAAACGAGCGGGTTCTCCGCCTACATGAACGTCTATCACATTTATTTTTTTCATTTCCTGTTTCGTAAACCCAATTTCTTTTGAGTTAGAAGCCTTTAAAAAAGGTGGCTGTAGGCCCTTCAATTTCAGACATGGAGATTTACTAAGGATGTTGAAAGGTGAGAAAAAGTATTTCACCATTGCCTCAGGAACCTCCTTTGAATGGGTAGAGAACTTAGAAGGGGTAAGAAAAATACCAAACATACATTGGTGTTTTTGGGTGTCACAAAATATTTTTTGATGAAAAAAGTTCCATATAATTTTTGCATTTTTCGTACGTTCCAGCATAGTAATACCCGCAAGAGGCAAAAGCCCATCTAAAACCAAACGAGCCGTTTTTCCTCTCACATGAAAGTCTATTACTTCTGTTTTTTTCTTAAAAAACTGACAATTAACTGTATTAAAAACGTTAAAAAAACGAGAGGGTTGGCTTTTTCTTTTTAGGAGTGTTGAACTATTGGGAAGGCTTAAATTTGCATGTACAGAAAACAAGGAAACGCTCCAATTTTAATTAGATTTTTTTATTTGTTCCTGAGAATAAACGGGCGAGTTTTTACCTAAAACAGTGGCATTTTTCTTTGAGCAAAACAGACTCACAGAAGATCGGCTATATAACCAGTAATTATGGATTTTTTCGATCATTATGTTGAACAACGTAAATATATAATTTTTTACTGTTAGTGAGGAAATTATTGGTAAGCCATAGCCCTTTGCATAATCAGGATTTTTTTTAAGATAAAACTGAACACCCGGATTATCAGAATTTTTCCATTTTTCTCGTTGTTCTTGGGGGAGTCTAACTTTCCAACCAACATTTCTTATCCCAGGTCTGGATGGAATCTCAGGATAAAACTGATCACCTATTGCTTTTAACAATTTTTCCATTTTTGGATTAGGAGGCGCTGAATAAGTTGGATACACTCCATGCGTAACTTTCGTAAAAGCACGATAACTTGCAGGACTGATCATACTACCATAATAGTAAGATTTTTGTAGAGGAAACCTGAAAGCTATTTTTAACAATTCCATTGCGACAAAAGCCGATACTGTAAGTTTCCCTCGGTACTCTGAAAACACGCCTGTTTCTATTTTTACGACATTTATCGTTCTTCCTAAAATGGACATGGGATAGGCGTGGATAGCACAGTAGCCAACCATTTCTTTGTCGGATTTCAAGATACGAACTTTATTAATAATTCCACGGGTGCTCATAACATAATGGTTAAAAGCTTCGAAACTTACCCCGTCAAAGATTTTTTGATGTGCTTCATACAAAGTATGGGCAAGGTAGTCTCGTTCCTGAGATGTTTTTTTTGTTAGATTAATCGTGATAGATGATAGTTTTGGCATAACAAAATTCCTAAATATTTGTGGTCAAGAGTATGAGGTTTTTACGGAGATTATGTAAATTAATTTTTTTATTGTAAGGCTAAAGTGGTGTTTTGTGAGCCACGAAGTGCTTTATTAATCAGGCGTCTTCAACGGCGATCAGACAAGGGAGTGGCAGGGTAACGAACAGATGGGAAAGGCTTATGTCATACATTTGATAGAGTTATGGGGTTGGGTATAATGTCCGCATCTTTGTTTCCATATCAAGGCTTAATTTCTTAACAAGCTCTGCATTATATGAACCTGTCGGCATGGGCTTTATACTCGCATCCAACAGTGTACTTGGGTTTTGATATATTTTTAGATTGTTGACAATCTGTTGGGTTGCGACAGCATAAGAGCGTGAAACTGCAGCAGGGGTTCCTTTTTTGACGGAGGGATCGACATTGGTGGTAACGATTGAAATGGTATAATCCCTATTGAGGTAAATCTCGAATATGCGAAATTGCTGTGGGAAATTCAGTAAGGATGAGGTTTCTACCTGCCAGAAACTGTTTTCGGGATGGTTGACGGGATCCTTTGATACAAAGGCTTTAACTGTGTTGCAATGGCGATGGCCCGCAATCCACAGAATGACATTGGGATGGCTTTGAAGTTCATTAATCAGATCAGGTTCTGTTACGGCATTTTTACTATCGTTCCACCAACCAAGCTCGGAATCCGTTGCTTCGACGCCGATGGGTATGTGCGCAGCAATGATCATGAGCTGGCCAGCAGCCTGACCAGATGCAAGTTCCTTTTTAAGCCAGACATAACGCTTTTTGTCAAGAAAACCATGCCCATGGATGTCGATAGACCCATCATCTTCCCTTTGTGTATCATCGAGGACGATAACTTTAATAGGTATCGTCGATTTTGGTATGAAGCTATAGCAGGCAAAACCATTTTTGGCGTCTGCCTTATTGAAACCGTGACCGATGGGTTGGGATGCTGTGGTTAAAAATTCGCTCATCCAATCTTTCATTATCAGGGAACGTCGGTTCGGA
>JBAXUO010000136.1:0-4491 GCA_037129625.1 Chlamydiota bacterium | reverse complement strand
TTACGTCCTTTATGGAATAGCAATAAAAAGAAGCGACCCAGTTGGAAATAAAATTAAAATGAAACCAGCCAAGACTCTCATCATAAGCAATCGAACTTCCTTTTTGAAAAGGGGCAGGAAGATCTTCTACATGGACAAAACAAGGCATATAACATGTTTGGGCCGGCTCACCAAATCCTACCCAAACTTTTCCCCCAATAAACGGATGCATGTTTTTTCTCGACTGGGTGATATAACTATAAACGGTATATCGATAAGATATGGGACGTTCAAAAGCTCCTTTAATTTTGGGATTATCGGGTTGTAAGTTTCGGTTGGGATCTCCGTAGGGGCCTGCAGCTAATCCTTTCGTTAAATCAAATTCGGTACCTTCATAATGATCTCGAAATAAAGATAGAGCTTTTTTTAGCGAAAGCTTTTGAGAAACTTTCATGGAGAGGGGGTATTTCTTGGTGAAGGCATTTTCTACCCAAGGGCTTAATAAAATAGAGGGGTTCATCTTCTGAAAAAGCCTCCAAATCCTTCTTAAGGAATAATAAGGGTGGTTAGGCTCTCCGGCACTTACTGCTTTTTGCCAATTAAAAAGCTCATTTTTTTCTTTTTTCCACCATTTATTTTTTTCGGCTATAGAAAAAAGCTGGGAAGAATAGAGAACATTTGGGTCTTTGGGATCAATTTCTTGTATTCGAAAGATATTAGCAGAAACAAAAACTTCTCCTTCCGGAATCTTCTTGGCTACCCAAATAGCCCCTTTTTTTTCTGGAGAACCGCTGATTTCAAAAACCCAGCCTTCCTCTAGATCTCCGACTAGAAGAACTTCCCCATCCCCATAAAAACCATATTTTTCCGCTAAGGATCCCATGAGTAAAATGGCTTCTTTTGCCGTTTTACATCGTTCAAGTCCCAGTCGGGTTAATTCAGAAATGTCTAGCAAACGATTATCTTTGTCAAAATCAAAATTAAATAGAGAAGGCGCTGTGGCTTCTCCCATTGCTAATTGCCATTCATTCATTATTCCGTAGATGCCTTCGATATAAGCGTTGGTAGCGGAAACTTGGTCTATATATCCTATGGGTTTGGTGATGGGAAAACCGGAAATGTCATAAGCCGGAGCTCTTTCTTTTCCTACATATCTGGGATAATCAGCATTAGCTAAGAAAATCGGATCAGCTAAGAAGAGAGGTTTTTTTTCACCGGCTACATATTTTTTTGCTGGAACAAAAACGACTCGAGGATCACCGGGAATGCCGTCATCGGTGTGACCTATCATTACGGAGCCATCTTCAGAAGCTCCCTTAGTGATCAAAAAGTTGGTGCAACAGAAAATGGGAAATTGCCATAAAAGAAAAAAGGACAAACAGAACTTCATAACGTACCTCATTTTTACCTTTTTTCTATATAAAAAAAGATAGTATGTCAAATGGATAAGTTACTTTTTGATTCCTACAATCGCCATGAATAGGGGGAATTCTTTTCGGGCAAAATTTTCTCTTTTAGACTGAGCTCCTGAGCTGACTTTGTCGGAGATCCATTCTTCTAGGGATTCAATCAGGAATCCTGATTCATAAAAAGCTTTGGTGAGCATGGATAAAGAATAATGAAAAGCTAAAACTTCTTTTTCTTGATCTTCGTAACTTGTCGTTATAGGCACTTTCATAAAAGTCGCATATCGATATAAAGCCCGATATTGTAAATTTCTCTTTTCATCAACACCCCACTCAGACTGTCTAGGTATACGAAAACAGGGGTGGTTGATCACACAGACAATTTTTCCATCTTTTCGCAGATGAGTATTGGCATTTTGTAAAACACTTTTAGGATTCTCGATTCCTTGAAGAGCTAGAAGAATCGTAGCATAGTCAAAGTCTTTTTTTTCCAAAGAAAAAGGTATGGATATATCTTGTACTGCAAATTGATGGGAAGGGATTTTATTCATTTTCTTTGCGGCAGTAATTAGTGAGGGGGAAATATCTAACCCAACAAATGAGGTAGGGGAGGGGAGAGCTCTAGAAAAAGCCCCTTGACCGCAGCAGAGATCTAAAACTTTCTTATTTTTAAAATCTAAAAGTTTTAGAAGCTGGGGAAAAATAACATGTTGATGATAGTAATGTCCCTTTTCCCCGACAAGCGCGTCATACCAACTGCTAACTTCTTCCCAAGACATTATTTCCTTCTTCTTTCAATTTCTGAAAGATATTTTTTTCTTATACGTATGGATTTTGGGGTGATTTCTACATATTCATCATCTTGAATGTACTCAATCGATTGCTCGAGCGTGAAAAGACGGGGAGGCGTTAATATAATGTTTTCATCATTGCCGGAAGCTCGAACGTTTGTGAGATGCTTTTCCTTGGTGGGATTGACAATTAAATCATTTTCTCTGGAGTTTTCTCCTACAACCATCCCTTCGTAAGTCACATCTCCGGGTTTCACAAAAAGAGTTCCCCTTTCTTGGAGATTAAAACAAGCAAAGCCATTCACTTTTCCACCGCAGGAAGCAACCATGACCCCTCTCATTCGCCCTTGAAAAGCGCCTTTCCATGGAGCATAATTTTCAAAGCAAGAAGTTAAAATGCCAAGACCGGATGTTTTATTTAAAAAATCGCTTCGATAACCGAGCAAGGTTCGAGTCGGAATGAAAAATTGCAGGGAAGTAATTCCTTGTTCGTTCGTAGAAAGGGTTTGCATTTCGCCTTTTCGTCGAGATAGATCTTCAATAACCGTTCCGGAAAACCTTTCAGGAACTTCGACATGAACGCTCTCTATAGGTTCGTAGACAATTCCATTTACTACTTTAGTTAGAACCTGCGGTTTAGATGCGGTAAATTCAAAGCCTTCCCGTCTCATAGCTTCCAATAGAACGGCCAAATGGAGTTCTCCCCTACCGCAGACTTTCATCGCATCTTCCCGATCGCTAACTTCCTCAATCTTTAAGGAAATATTTGCCTTTTTTTCAAAAAATAAACGGTCTTTAATTTTGTTCATGGTAACAAATTTACCTTCTTTGCCGGAGAGAGGGCTGGAATTAACCATGACTTCTATAGACAGGGTCGGTTCTGTTAACGTAATTGGGGGAAGTTGGACGATGGTGTCAGAAGAGCAAATGGTATCGCCAATATTTACATCCGGAATGCCGGAGAGTAAGATGATGTCGCCAACGGTGGCTTCAGGAAGCTCTATTTTTTTTAAGCCCAAAAACCCATCAATTCTTCCTAAACGATGTAAGGAATGTTTTCCTTCTCGGTCCACTCGATTGATAAAATCTGCTTTTCGAATCTTTCCTTCTAGAATTCTGCCGCACCCTTGTCTTCCAACAAATTCATCATAAAAAACAGTAGATACTTGCATTAGAAAAGGAAGGTCGATGTTTCCGGAGGGAGGGGATACCTTATCAACGATTAACTGGAAAAGGGGCTCTAAATTTTTTCTTTCATCGTTAAGGTCTGAAATAGCAAATCCGGAGATACCGGAGGCGTAAATGTAGGGGAAATCAAGCTGTTCAGGTGTGGCTCCGAGTTCAACAAAAAGATCGAAGGTCAAATCAAGGGCCCGATCGGGGTTGGCTTGGGCTCTATCAATCTTATTTAAAATAACAATGGGTCGAAGTCCAAATTTAAGGGATTGAGAAAGGACGAATCGCGTTTGAGGCATAGGTCCTTCAGCTGCATCCACTAATAAAAGAACAGATTGAACCATTCCAAGAATCCTTTCTACTTCACCGGAAAAATCGGCATGGCCGGGGGTATCTATCACATTGATTTTGTAATCTTGATAATACATGGAGGTATGTTTTGCAAAAATCGTTATACCCCTTTCTTGTTCTTGATCATAACTATCCATGATTCTTTCCGGGACTTTCTCGTTGTCACGGAAGATGTTAGATTGTTTTAAAAGGGTATCTAATAGGGTTGTTTTACCGTGGTCAATATGAGCTACAATGGCAATATTACGAATTTTTTTAGGATCTTGCATACACTTCTCTTTTTTAGAAGAATTGTAAAAGATTGCAAGTTAAAATGGTACAAAAATCCTAGCTTGCGTAAATCTAGATAATTTTGTACACTTATCTTGTCAATGGGAGGATTTTCATG
The DNA here is from genome assembly GCA_037129625.1 of Chlamydiota bacterium. GTDB lineage: Bacteria > Chlamydiota > Chlamydiia > Chlamydiales > SM23-39 > JBAXUO01. The sequence continues at coordinate 400 of JBAXUO010000136.1, read as the reverse complement.
GATAAAGTTGAAGTAAAAAACTCTCAGCCTGACAGTAAAGAAAATGGTTTTCTTTTCGAAAATAGAGCTCGATTAGATGATATCCTCCAGGAAAAATTAGAAAAAGTCTTTCATAAGCAAACCTCTGCGGTTTCTTTACATGATATAGCTAAAATTGCTTTTGAGCATTCTCCGGAAGACTTGGCTTTTGCGGTTTCTCACTTGCCTCCTACTGCAAGACCCGTCCTCTATGATAATCTTCCCTCTCGGGAAGCGAAGGTTTCTTTTGTTATTCATACGGATACGGATACCCGATTAGCTATTTTTCGGTATATGAGCGATCAGGAAATGAAAAAATTATTTGATAAAATGCCTACAGAAGAAGCGGTTAGCGTTCTTGAAGACATGTCTGAAAGACGCT
>JBAXUO010000135.1:0-4561 GCA_037129625.1 Chlamydiota bacterium | reverse complement strand
TTTCGCTTTCAAGTTCGCTCAAGATTGCGGTTTTCTCCTCTCATTCTTATAACCAATGCCGATTATAGAACGATTAATGCAGTGGATACATTGACGTCTAGTTTCCATTTGAGAAAACTTAGGGATTTAGGTCTTCTCGATCAAAAAGGTAGAGGTAATACTACTTACTATGTTCCAACTAAAAAACTATTAACTGATGGCGTAGGGGCTGGAACTCCCCATATTAAGCCGTTATATGGGGAGTGGCTCCCTTTACCTGAGGGATTCCCCGCTTTATCAGAAGAATTAAAGAAAAAAATTAAAAATCTCAAAAAGAGAACACCTACTCAAGAGATCAAAGATCTAATCAAGGAATTATGTTCCCTACATCCGTTAAAATTGAGCGAAATCTCAGTTATATTAGGGAGACTACCAAAGTACGTCCGAGAAAATTATCTTAACGATATGGTTAAAATCCAAGAGATGGAACATGTTTTTACTAACCCCAATCACCCACAACAGGCTTACAGGACTAAAACGGGGATTGGCCCACCACGTTTAAAAGAACCATAATGGCTCCATTAAACAATTGAGTGCCTTTAATACCCAAAATCAGCAAAAATCTCTATAAACTTATTAGTCTCATGAAGAAGAATTTTCCATTTTTCTTCTTCCGTATGTTGCCTCTCATCTCCATGTAAATAAGAAAAAAACTTTGCTAAACCCCCATAAATCATAGAAAGAAAATTTCTAAAAGCTTCCTCTTCTTCCAATTCTATTTTAGCCACTATCCTTTTAGGGTTTTCCTTCTCATCGACAAGAACATGCAAAAATTCTTTACAACGAATAAAACTGCTTTTCCATTCCCTAATCTTTTCATCTATCCTTTTCACTTCTTTATCCGGAGTCTTTGTCTTTTCTATCAAGCAATGCACAAAAGAATGTAAATCTAGCTCTTTATCAAAATACTTAAAAGAAACATCCTCCCAGGATGTATACGGAACATTTTTGAACCCAAGCCCTTCCTCAGAAACATTTAGAAAAATCTTTTCCTTTGTTTTTTTGACATAATCAGAAATAGCAAACGATTCCATCACCCATCGAACAGCCGTGACTACTTTCTGCTCTTTTTGTCCCTTTTCTACAAGAAGCCTATCAGCAATAACCTCCTCTCTTTGCAAAGGAACATTCGTTTCTGTAACACCCTCTGCATATCTTTTTCCATCACTATAGGCTAAATCAACACCACAAAAAATAATCGGATTACACCCTAAATAATCGGCTACAGCTAATGTTATCAAAGTGACAGATAAAGACTCTTCATGCAGTTTCTCTCCTATCCACTCCCCCGGAAGTTCAAGGTTCTGCAACCACAAAGAAATAGCCCCTTCAAGAAAACTTTTCATAAAAATAAGAGGATGATTCCCTGACATAAAAACTCTCTCTTGCAACCGAGATAAATAACAAAGAGGAACTTCCCAAGCATTGGCTTTCACAAAACGATCAACCTCTTCTTCTGTCGGATCGACAGCCACCCCTAAATGAGGTAAAATCCCCTTAGAAGAAAGAGCTGTAATAGCAGAACCTCCTGCTAAAATAAGGGCTTTATTGCCTATATTTTCCAAAAAAGGAATAGATGCATTCAAAGAGGGCCCTGCCCCGCAGATAATCGCAGGAACATTCGAAAAAGCCCCTTTCCAAGAGGCTTCCATCATTGAAGCAGAAGAGAGTCTTTTCATAGAGGCAAGAAAATTTCTAAAAAGAAATGGATAAGCATAAACCTCTGCATAAATGGAAGATACTACAGTCATTTTACGAAAAACTTCTTTTCGAAGCTCTTCTAGACGCTTTTTCTTTTTTTTATAATGGGGCGCAGAGACTATCTCAATAAAAGTTCTCGGAAAATTTTTTGCCATCAGTAAAGAAAGGTTTTCTTCCTGTTTTTTTGTGGGCATATAAAGAAAATCCACTTGAGGATGAGACAAAACTTCTTGCAAAAGTGTCGTTTGTAAAAATAAGCCAAAAAATTCAGGAGAATCTTCCAAAAAAACTAATCGATGTTTAGACGATTTTTCTACCCAATCTTTCAAAGCAAAAAAAGGATACCCAAGACCTATCCCATAAATATACAAGATCTCTACCTTTTCTAAAGGAAGGGTACTTTTCCAATGGTTCATTTCCTCAGCGATATCTTCCTTAGAATGAATGAAAATGTTTTTTTTCACACCCGTTTTTTTAGCGCTCACCTCACCTTTTTTTGTTAAAAAAAAAGAAAATTGAGAACTAAAAGGGGGCATATCCCAAATAAAAGAAGATCGTCTTTCTAAAAAAAAAGCGCTATTCTCTTCGAAAGTTTTTGTCGTCCCAAACCCGCTCAGATCCATTCCAAAACCCTTTTCTTTCTATCCATTCGAGATCCCATTATTGTTCACAAAACACCGGGATTTGTCCCTCTTTGGTTCCCTTCTCACTCCACATTCTATCCAAGCCTTCTTTATTCCCAAAAGCAAAGAACATCTTTCGTTTACATTGTCCATTCGGCCAAAACAACTGCGTTTCTCCATGTAAAACCCCATTTTCATACTCCATAAAGGATTTTATTTTTCCATCCTCATAAAAATACTCTTGTTTTTTATGAAGACGACCTTGAAAAAACCTCTGTAAGCTATACAAAGACCCTGAAAAATAATATTGTCTATATTCTCCAACTCTTTTTCCTTCATAAAAAAAACTTTTCGCTAAGATTTTTTTACCTTCTGCAAAAAAAGTCGAAGGGCCATGAAGTTTACCCTCTAAATAATAAGTTTCTTCTTGAATTTCTCCGGACGGATAAAAAACACGACGAAGTTCATTAAGATTACCCTCTAAATGAATATCTAGCTCCGGATCTACAATCAAAAATCGATTATCTAAAACAAGATACTCTTTCATTTTTGAGCCGCCCGAATCAATTGTTCGTAAGGGGGTAAATAGGGAATTTTTTCTATATCGTTCTCCTTTTGAACAAACAACAAAAACTCATCCGGATTTGCGATAGCAACAAAATAGGCTTGTACAAAATGATTATAACCAAGGACTTGTCTTATCACCTCTTCGGTAAAAGAAAAAGCCTTACACTCTATAAGAAGAAGGGGGTAAATAGGATATGTTGGATGAAGATCTTTGGCAAAACATAGGATATCAGCTCTTCTTTTCACCCTTTCTTTTTTTTTATCTTGTAGATGAGGGAGCAGAAACAAATCTTTTTCTACTCCAATGAGAGACTTTGGATACCCCAATTCTTCGATCATAACACGAAGCAAACTTTGTCTCACCTTTTCTTCCGGTAAAGGAGAGACAAAGCATTTACGAATAGGATCAAACAGAGGTTCCAATCACTCGACCTCAATAATTCCTAAATTATCATCCTCTCTTCGATAGACGACACTGATTTTTTTATCCTCTTCGCTACGAAAGATAAGAAAACGCTCGCCGGAAAGTTCCAATTTCATGATGGCTTGATCTTGAGTCAAAGTTTTCATTCGCATAATTTCTTTTGAAACTACCTGATGAAACAGATATTTTGTTTCTTCCTCACGACTATTTTCAGCTTCAATTTCATCGTTAATTAAATCAACATCCGTAGGCTTGGAAGAAAGAACATTGACCTTCATATCCACAAAAGCAAATTCTTTTTTATGATGATCTTGTAGCTTGCTTTTATATTTACAGATAAGTTTTTTTAGCTTTTCTGTAGCAATGTCAATAGAAGAGTAAAGATCCTCTGTGCTTGCATGAACTTTGATCTGGTAATGAGAAAATTTTAAAACTATCGAAACCGTCTGTGTAACTTTTTGCACTTCGAGCGTCACAAAAATCTCTAAAATATTATGAGTAATTCTTTCTATTTTCGAGATCTTTTCAAGAACATATTGACGGAGTGCATCGGTAATCGGAACATTTTTTCCAACCAACGATATGTTATATCCTTCTGTGCTAAACTTTGCAGCTACTGATGACTTAGACATACATTTACCTCATGAAAATTCTAAAGCAATACACTACCGAAAAAAAATCTTAGAAGCTAGTCTTTTTTTAAGAAAAACGCACCGAAAGGGATTCGAACCCCTAACCCCTTGGTCCGAAGCCAAGTGCTCTATCCATTGAGCTATCGGTGCATAAGAACATCTTTTGTAACAAGAAACGTCTTTTTTTACAAAGACTTCTTTTAAAAAAATAGATAGAATGCCCTATAAGGAGGGGTTTATGTCAGAGGAAAAAGAAGAAGGGATAGTACTTAGTGTAACCCCATTTGAAGACAAGCATCGGATTATTACGGTGTTAACCAAAGAATCGGGAATCGCTACTTTTATAGTTAAGGGAATTTCCGTACAAAAATCCTATCTTTTCTCTTTAACTTCACCTTTTTTCTGCATTGGAGAATTTGTCTATAGAAAAGGAAATAGCAATATTTTGCGTTTTATAGATGGTTCCATAATAGAGGAACTTGCTTTCTTGCGAAAAGATCTTACCCATCTCACCTATGCTTGTAAAATGGGAAAAGCCATTTCCGTCTCCCAGCTCCCACAAAAAGACTCCTCTT
>JBAXUO010000134.1:0-4573 GCA_037129625.1 Chlamydiota bacterium | reverse complement strand
GGCAGAGTGCCTGTAGGAAGACAAGCGCCCACTTTTGCTGTTAGACAAGCGCCACTTCCCACACCACCACCCTTTGCGCCTCCGGCACCTCATATTATTCCGCCACCTACGCCTCAAGGCAGAGTGCCTGTAGGAAGACAAGCGCCCACTTTTGCTGTTAGACAAGCGCCACATCCTACACCTCCACCCTTTGCGCCTCCGGCACCAATTCCCCCACCTACGCCTCAAGGCAGAGTGCCTGTTGGCATAAGAAGGCATTAAAGAACATATACACAGAACTTAAAAATAAGTTCTGTGTATTTTTTCTAAGTTTGAGCTGATGAGATATGTAAAACTGAGATAATGTTTTTCTTGGATTTGTTTGAGCAGAGTGAGTATTTCAGTACAAAAGGATACGCCTCAGAATGAACACTTCATCTGTTATTTTTTCTTTTCTGGAGCTTTGGAAGACTGGGGTAGAAGCTGTTTTGCCAGGTGTAGCAACTGCCAATAGGTCGTAAGATGTTCCACTTCGGAAGGGTGCAAATGGCGCTTGTAATAAGTATGTTTTTTCCAATATTCCAACTCTTTGGGATTTTGCAAAAATTGATATAAATGGGAGACGGGGGGGAGGGAAGTTATCAGATCTAAAACTTGCTTTCTTGTCTCTCCCAAGATCTTTTCACAAGCTGCTTGGACACTTGGTGGGGGTGGGTTCCCAGGACACAATGAGGACAAACTTGATTTAGGAAAAGCGTAAATATCTGAAAAATTATAAACAATATAATGATAATATTCTGTTATCTCTTTAAAGTTTCTAAGAACTTTGTTAGGATCCTGTCTCTCTAGATCTATGAAGAATTTTAGGATATGGTATTGTAGAATCATGTCTTCTGATACGGATTCGAGAAAATTGAATTGAGAACTGTTTAGAGTCAGATTTTGATAAAACCGGAAAAGAATAGTCAATCGTTGGATGAATGGTTCTTGTGGAAGATCCATAAAAGATTTTTTCTGAAATTCTTGTTGTAAAAGTATGAGGGATCTTTTTACAGCTTCTTTTTGCATAGGATTTTCTGAAGATTCACTAGTAAGTAATAGGGGTAATAAATCCAAAGACAAAGGAACCTCAGCCACTGCAGCGAAAGATTTTTCTAAAAGACTCATATAAAGTTCTAGCACTTTTTCTTGTCGTTTTTTTGTAAATTCTAAGGGAAGAGACTGAAATGCTTTAAAATCTTCAGGGATCTTCTCATAACAATTCACGAGTAGACCAATAGTAATAAAGGAGAGCTTTTGTACATCTTCTAAAGAAAGCGGTTTCCTGGAGATTTCTAGCAATTTTTCTGCAACAAATTCATAGAGTCTCAAAGCCTCTTTCCAAGGTTCTATTCCTGGATCGGTCTGTACATTTTTAGCTAATATTAGCATTTGCGTTCTCATGAGAAAAAAACGGAAAGAGTTATTTTTCATTTTCTCAATTTCCAAGGGTGACATCGTGGGGAATATCCCTGTTTGCGATAAGGCATGTAAGACTTCCAGAACCTCTGAAGGGGAACTTGTAAAAAACGGAATATAGAAATGATCTATGATTTCCTGGACAGAAAATCCTTGAAGAAAAAAGGAAAAAGGCTTCTGTAGTTGGATCCAAAAATGCAAAAAATTCTTCATGCATATTATTCGAACTGAACCTTCTGCAAGGATAGATCTTTCTTTTATTTGCAAGACACAGATTTTCCAGATCATTTTATCTCGAGCCGTAGGAGCTCTAAAAGATTCGGAATTCAAGGAAAAACCTAATCCTGTTAAAAGATTGTTTAGCTGTTTAAAATAATCTTTAGTCGCTGCAAAGTGTTTTTTTTCTTCTATAATTAAGGGATCATTTTGTAGTTGTGGGCAAACCGTAATGCAAGCGTTCAATAATTTATGGAAATTTAAAGGGGGTTCTTCCGAAAGGAATATAGTGGGTTCAAGATCGCTAGCTTTAAAGAAAAGGGGATCTTGCAAAGGTATTGGGTATTTCGCGAGATATTCCTCTTCTAAAGAGAGAACCAATGTATCTTGCTTAAAGAGCATATCAATAAAAGGTCCAGCCAAAGGAGGCTGTTGTAGTACACAGGGGAAATGGGAAACAATATAGGCCCAAATAGCAATTCGGTTGGGGTTTTTCTCACACAGGTCTGCAATGGCCTTTCGATGAACATTCCAGAGAGCTATGTCAGATAAATGGGGAGAAAAAGCTTCTATACAATCGCAAAAGATCTTTTCTTCTTTTGGGGTAAGTTTTGTGGCTTGGGCTAAAGGGACAAGATTGTATTGTGCGATTTCGACTTTCAGGGGCTTTGGTAAGTTGGGAAATTGCTCAATCATGGTCTGAATGACCGCTAGATTTTTTCGATAAATGGCCAGAAATAATAAAAGACTTTGGAGCTTTGGCTCTAAGGATTGGAATTCTAAAGCTAACGAAAAGAGAGTTTCCTCCTCTTTAGTAGGCTTTCCGTTTGGAGGTTTTTTCTGGATTTCTAGAAGATGACGAAGAACGATTGGGGCAAGGAATTGCGCATGCAGATCATTACTCTTTGTAACTTGCCAAAGGGAGTCATGCATTGCGGCAAGATCTCGAAGGGTAGACGTTTCTAGCAACTTTTCTACGATCTCTTTTTCTTCAGGAGAAAAATTTTCTACATTCTGGAGCCAAGAAAAAAGATTTTCTATCTTTTCTTTTTTCTTATCATAAAGCTTTTTAAACACGTTAAGAAGAAGAAGTCTTCGCTCGATATCATTGGGAAGGCTTTTCGCTAATTCTTGATGAACTGTTTCCATGGTAGCCAAGGAATAGAGAAACTCTTCAAAGAATTTACGTTTAAAGTCTCGATCCACCCAGACTTGAGGTCCAAAAAGTTCCAAAAGTAAATCTTTTGTTTTCATGTTAGAAGGAAGCTTAGAACCCGATTTCGGGATGTATACTTTTAGATCTTGGGTTCCGAAAACATTCTTTTGGCGTAAAGATCTCAAAAACTCCAGCCCTTTTTTCTCATCGAATCGATGGATTATTGCCACAAAACTATCGACAGCATTAGGGTTAGAAGCTTCGATTAATAACTCTTCTAATTTTCCTATCAGAGGGAAATACAAAGGTTCATTTCCTGGAAAAAACTTTTGGAAACATTTCATCCAAAGATCTTTTTCTCCAGGATTTATTGGCTTCATCTTGGTAAGGATGTCTGCAATTTGTTTCTTTTCTTCTAAAGAGGTTTGTTCGGCCTGAAGAAAAAATGCAACCCCCTTTACAACTAGATCGTGAAAGTTTTTATCTACATCGGGGGTAGACAATAAAGCCTCAATGGCCAAAGAAGGTTCGTTTTTCAAAAAAGTTTCTAAAAATTTTCTCAGGAGAAGCGGGGAGGGGGAAGTCTTTTGATGGCAAAGCTTTTGGTAATACTTTATAAACAACGGACCTTGCTCTAAAACTTGCTGGGAAAATTTGGGGCTAAGAATGCCTACATCTAACAGAGCCTCCATTTTCCATTGCATCCAAGGTTCTTCTGTTCCTTTATCCGATAGCAACATCCCCAGGAAATCTTCTATATATTTATCGATAAGAGGGAGCTCGTGCTCATAACAAAATATGAGCTTATTTTTGTATTCTGCAAAAACTTCTGCATACTCCTGAGGAGAGGCAACGGATTTTCTTCCTAAAGACAACATATTTTGGACAAAGGTAAATCTGGGCAAATCTTTCTCTATATCCGCCAAGATATATAGAAGCAAAGATCCTCTATGCGCTTTTACAAAAGAAGCTTCTTTTGGCTTATCGAAGAGAAATTCTTGATAGAATCGGATCAGGGTGGATGGATCCCAATTTTTCAGGGGAAAATCCTTGCCTTTTTGTATATCTGCAACTGTGAAATACTCTTTAACAAAAGGGTATAAAGAGGCTTGTTTTTCTGGATACTGCCAAAAGATTTTCAGCATTTGTTTCTTTAAAAGAGGTGAAGGTGTTGGCATCGAAGATAAGAGATTTTCTTCATAGGGAGTTATAGAGGCTAAAAAAGGAGCTAGAGTCTCAGAGGCCCACTCTGCATCGATCAAAGATACAATTTTCCATAATAAGAGCTTTACACTGTGAGGACAGGAAGATGGGAGTGGATAGGTATGGCAAACTATTTCCAGTGCTTTTTGCAAGTAGAGACCCTTAAAACTGGGAAGGAGCTCTTGGTAGATTTTCAAGATGCTAAGTTCTAGATTTTGCGGATCTAGGATGCATTTTTTGATATATTCTTGCAGGAAAATTTGGAAGGTTTCTAGTTGCTTTGCAGTGTGTGTAGAGGTAACAGTCGGAAGAAGTCTGTCCAGAAATACAGTTTTCAGTTCCATTGCAGACAGGGTACTTAAGAGATCTTGCAAGGTCTCTTGAGGAAGCCTGGACAAAATAGCCCAAAACAAAGAGGGATTCTGTTCTAAAATAGTTGTCCAAGATGTTTTTTGGAGAACTTGGGAAAGAAGCACCGAGGAGGCTGGATCTAGAGGCTCTAAAGCTCTAGGACTTTGAAAAAGAGTTTCGATAACGGGTACAATGGCTTCTTTTTGTTCT
>JBAXUO010000133.1:0-4604 GCA_037129625.1 Chlamydiota bacterium | reverse complement strand
CCATAGAGATCTATTCGGATGAGAGGATCGTTCAATACAAAACAGTAGAGGTTTTGGCTGTCTGTAAACCCTTGGGGGTCGGGGGTGAAAAAGCGGCCTGTTGAGGGATCGTAGTAACGGCGTCCGTAGAAAACTAGACCTGAGTTGTCGGTTCGTTTGGAAGAAAATCGCCAGGGATTGATAGAGGGAAGGGAGGAAACAATTTTCTCTTCTCCAAAAGAGGTATAATAATATTTCTCGATGGGCTCTTGGGTATCAACAGATAATAGAACGGATACGTTCCCAAAAAGATCGTGTAGGGGAATATAGGTCTTGTCTTCGATTTCAAATGCTATCGAAGCTCCTATCTCTGCACTTTGAGAGGGAGCTAAAATACGCAGCTCGCGTATTTTAGTATCAAAAGAGCCGATCTCATTTTCTTCATCATAGAGATAATTATGATGAAATTCTTCTTTCCATTTTCCGTTGGAGACTTGATAAAAGCTTTGAGAAACTCTTCGATGTAAAGGATCGTAGGTAAATCGATAACAATACTGGGAAGGTTTGGATATTTCTATCAAACGATCTAGAGCGTCGTATTTGTAGTCAAGATCACCTTTTTTGGTGGGATTTCCATTTAGGTCATACTGGTAGGGGATGGAGGGAGTAGAAACAATCTGGTTCAGATCATTGATCTCATAACACTCCGTATCTTTTTGCAAACGATTGAAGTGAGAGTCAAATCTATACGTTTTATCTACAACAAAGCCTCCTTCTTCAGAAATCAGCTGCTTTAGATCGTCATAAAGATAGGCTGTCTCCCGGTTATCTCGAACCATTTGTGAAATCGTTCCATCGGGATTAAAAGAAGCTTTTTGAGAAAAGGGAGAAGATTCTATGCCTTGTTTTCGATTCAAGGGATCAAAAGAGGTATAAAGATCTCCTACAAGTGTTTTTTGATGGAGGAGATTTCCGGCAAGATCATAGTCTAAAAATTGATGCTCATAGAGCAGATTGTCGAAAGCGTCCTTTCGAATAATCTTAGAAAGAAAATAGGAATCGTAACAGTACTCTACAGAAGAATGATCGGGAAATTGTAGCTTTATCTTTCGACCTAAAGAGTCATACTCACTAGATAGCGTCTTTCCATGTAACAGGGTCTCTTCTTTTACATTCCCTAGACAATCTACTTTTCTGGTTATCGTTTGATGAGTGTTTTCATCTACTGCAGAAACTAAAGAGTGCAACTTGTTATAGGCAAAAGTGTATTTGCAGGTATTATCAGATGTTTTTATTTCTACTTTATCCCCTAAAAAATTGTAGGCGTAGGTTATGGAAATACTATTCGGCTTAATAGTCTTTTGTAGGTAACCACAAGGGGTATAGAAATACTTGGTGGTTTTAGCTAGGGGAGTGCCATATGCTTCCGTTAGGCTTTCTAAACGATTCAAGGAGTTGTAGTTCCAAAGCGTGGTCACTTGATGAGGGCTTTCTGAAGAGGAATATATGGTGCTCACTTGCTTTGCAAGATGAGAGTTGCCATCATAAAACATCTCTTCTTGCGATACAGTTTTCTCTTTTTTCTGTATGCGAGATACCAATCTATCTAAAGCATCATAGGTTTCTTCGGTATGAAGGCCTACGGGGTCTATTTGGATCTTCTGCAATACCCTGTGACCTAAACTATTGGAAGCTGTTTCTAGGTAGTTATAGTTTGTCGCAAAGCCTAAAGGATCGATTTCTTGAACTAGACGATGAAAAGAGTCATATAGACATTTTCTTTCGGTAAGCTTTCCTTGAATCGTTTGTATCGTAGAAGAACGATTACCCGATGCATCATAGGTATACTGAACCTGGGTAAGTACTTTTCCATCTAAGGACTCAATTCTTTCTTCTATATTGCGATGGAGAAGATCCTTTTCCTCAATAGTGACATAGACATCCGAATATATCGTTTTATATAATCGACCAAGAGAGTCATAGGAAAAAGTGCTTTTCTCTTGCTCTCGTTCTTCGGATTTTTTTCTTCCGGCGCCATCATAGGTGTAGAGTTTTTTATATCCTTCCGGATCGGTTTCAGAAAGAAGATGAAAGGAATTATATGTTTTAGTTTCTGTAGATTGTATCCCTTCTTTATATGAGATCGTTTTGGAAGTCTCTCGTTGTAAAAAGTCATAGGTATAGGTCATTTGAACCCCCTCCGGATCGAGGTGACTCAATAAAGAACCGTCTTTATTATAGAAAAAACTTTCCACAGTTCCATCAGGATAGGCAATTTTAGTAGGCTTTCCATAAGCGTTATATTCTTTTTTCGTAACAAAACCCTTAGGATCTTTTGAAGTAATTTCAAAACCCGCTGCATTGTATTCAGATGAGGTTTGTAGGGAGGCTTCTTTACCCATTTCGTCTAAAGTCTTTGGAAAGTGTGTTTCAAGGAGCTTTCCTAAAGCATTATATTTATACGCAGTCACATGTCCTAAATAATCCGTTGAGGATATACGACGGGAAAGAAGATCGTAGGCTTGCTCTGTTCGATGAAGAATACCTTCTATACCACGATCTTCCGTTGCTGTTAATCGATTGGAATAGTCATAAAAACATTTTTGAGAAAGTTTGTTTCCGAAATCTTGAGAAAAAGTCTTATTGAAATTGACATCATACTCATATAGGGCTTTTTGCCCTAAAGGATTGGTTTCTGCAATGAGCCGTCCCTTAGTATCATATTCATATCTTTTGCTATAGCGAAAGGTATTTGTGTTATCAAAAAAATCTTCCTTTGCAATTTTCCCTTGAGGGGAATAGGTGACAACCACTTTTTTTATCAAGACTTCTTGTTGCGTTTGCAGGTCGAGATATTTTTCTTCTATAATGTGGGGTTTGCAAATAAAGGGATTGTCTGTTTTAGGTGTGATCGTATAAATCTTTCTTTCCGTTACATGTAAAAGATTTTCTTTTTTAGGGGAAGATCCATCGTCAACGATACGTTGGATCAAAATCAGATCGGAGTCGTATTCGTAAAACTCGCGTATTTTGATATTTTCTCCATCACAGATAAATTTTGAAACAAGGAGATCAGTTCCGGGATAGTAAGAATACATACAAGTATATCCGGAGTCTTCTTGTTCTTTGATAAGAAGATTCGTTTGCTTCTCATAGGTTTTTTTCTTATCAAAGAATTCGATCCCATTGTCTATAGGAAGGCCATTTCCATCCAAAGCGATCTTTTGAATACATGTACCGGAGAGATTACCATAAAATCTTTCTCGTATAATGTTGCCGACGGTGTCATAAAAAAACCGTTTGGAAAAAATAGGATTGCTGTTGGCATCGAAATAGGACTTACAAAGTAGACAGGTCACTTCAGGGGTATTGTCTTTTCCCCAAACTAACTTTTCTATGTAAGAAAGAGTTTCTTTTTCATAATGTTTGAGGGTTTCCAGTCGATAGGCAGAAGAATAGAAGTACTCCGTTTTATTATTGTCAGCATCATAGACAGTTGTAGAACCTCCTCTTTGACCAACTTCTCCCGGCTTGTAAGAAAAGCGATAGAGTGTCTTCATCTCACCTTTTTTTCCAATCGGAGCTTTCATTTCCTTAACCCGAAAATTTTCATAAGAAAACTCGATGGATCTATTTTCCGGACAGGTTTTTTTCGTTATAAAAGCACGGTCATCATCGCAATAATAGGTCATCGATTCATCAGGCTGATCGGCAAAAATAAGTTGACTTAGTAAAGATACACCTTCTCCTTGGGGTGTGAAACGAAAGGAGAAGGTCTTTCCATCGCTAGTACTTATATCAGCGTCTAAATAAGCATACGAAAGATAGGAATATTTAGCCTCGGCATAAGTTTTTGTTTTGGACGGATTGGTCGTTCGAATGCGAGAAGGCCGTAACATATGCTGTCCAGGTAGAATTTCATACTCATAGATCATTTGGTTTCCGTTAGGAAATTTTTCAGATATAAGATGAAAGTTCAAAGATTTGTAATTAAACAGCAGGAACAAATAACAATCGATTTTTTTAAAAGGCCCTTTCATTACGGATTTGAAATTTATTTTTTCATAAGAAACGTAGGTCAGTTTTCCTCCGTTGGGTTGTTGAATTTCCAATAGAGGAGACTCCCAACGAAGAGAAGCTTTGGTGTTTTTTAAGTTGTATCTGGCGCTAATTTCCGAACCGGAGCAATTGGTAAGACCTGCTTTAAAGCATTCTTCATTGAGTACGAGGCGTTGCATTTCTCCTTTTTTTCGGTTTAAATGCTCATCGTATTTTTTAAAACAATCTTTTCCCTTAAATAGGATATTTTCAAGGGGTATTTTATAGAGAAATGGAACGCCTTCTTTGTCCCAAATCCAAATGGTGCATTCATGAAGATTGTATGAGGCGCCACCACAATACAGTGCAGTCCAGCCTTTGACTCCTTTTGAGAGCCATTTGGGACGGCTGGAATATAAATGTGGAAGGGTAATTGGCTCAGCGCCTTCTACAAAAAGAAAGTTTTTAGAAAAGATCACATCGCCGGTGATTACGTTTACCAATCCTCCGACATAGGAAGAGGGTTCCGCTTTTGTGGAGGCGAGTTGGTAGTAGTCTATTTCCGGGTCTGCGAAAAGGGAAGATTG
>JBAXUO010000132.1:0-4620 GCA_037129625.1 Chlamydiota bacterium | reverse complement strand
AAAGCTTAACTTAAAATCCTTCAAAAACTGTCCAGTCTAAGTCGACCACCGTAGAAGATGAATGAGTCCTTGAAAAAGGGTGGGTGGAAGTACTTGAATTTGGTTGTTGTAGAGGTCTAGATCTTGAATCTGAGTGAGTCCTTGGAAAAGGGTGGGTGGAAACGCTTGAATCTGGTTGTTGTTGAGGTATAGCCATTGAAGCTGAATGAGTCCTTGGAAAAGGGTGGGTGGAAGTACTTGAATCTGGTTGTTGTTGAGGTATAGCCATTGAAGATGAATGAGTCCTTGGAAAATGTTAGCTGGAATGTGTTTAATTGCATTGTTCTCTAAATCCAAATGTGTCAAGCCAGTAAAAAGAGATATTTCCGCAGGAATTTGGGTTAAATTAGTTTCTGAAAGGAATAAATGGGTGATGGCTCGAACTGTTTCTGAATTTGCTCGTAACCAAGTACGGACGGCTTCAGCTTGGGTGTGTAAGGAATAGTTCTCTGCTCTAATTCTTCCCATATTCAGAGTCGGAAAGTTAGCTTGAATGTGAGTAATAAATAGAAGAAGGTTTTTATCTTTTAAGAACTGTTCGGTTTGGAGGAGGCTTTCATAGGAGCCTATTTTTTGAGGTCTTTGTATATTTTGAATGTATGGATTGGTCTTAAAAAAATTTGAGAAGTGAAATGCAGATTCGCATTTAATTTGAGCTTCTAAAAATTCATTTCTCTCTGGAAAATGATTTAGCTCTTCTTTTTGTGAAAGAATGATATGCCTTATAGCAAGTGAGGGTTGTAATGGATAGGTTGCTTGCAATACTCTCTGAGGAAATCTTTGAGCCATGGATGGCTGTACTTGGCATCTTTGCCAGAGGGGAGTTAGGATTCTTTCTTCTTTGTTTTGAAGGTTTTGGTAAACAGCTCTAAGGGAGCGGCAAGTTTGGAATAAAGAAGGATGTAGTTCATGGGTTAAAGAGCCTATGAGTGTCAAGGCTTCACGAGGTAGATGAGTAATGTTAACGGGTTGTATAGACATGTTATTCTCCAATATTAGAATGTTATTATTTAATCATACATTTTATTATATACAAACAGTTAATTATGTTCAACTTGCTATTATTATTTTATAGTGTAATTAAATATTTTATTCTAATGCCGTAGAGGGGGGAATATAAAAACTCATCAGTCATCTATCAATAAAGTTTTTTAAACAATCCATAATAAGAGCTAGTTGAAACGCAGCTACCCAGGCACCTGAAGTTCATCCCCAATATAACATCAATTCAAGCTGAGCTGTGTATTATTTTGGATCATCTGAGAAAAGGGACTCTTCCTCTTTAGGAGACGCTGAACCCAAAATAATTACCATACAATACTCTTTTTGGTTTTCATGATAAACAAAAAACCCTGCTGGAAATTTTCTCTTCCGATTAAACACTTCAATCTAACATATTTAAAATAAATAACTTAAAAAAGATTTCTTTTAGAGGAATAATCTTAGGCTTTTTAAACCATACACTTGTCGTTCTTGACTATGGAAAATAAACCGTTTTTGGTAGACTTTTTTTAAAAAAGAAGGAGTCGCACGTGGACGAAGGGAACCTAACAGGAGAGCCGGTTGGAAAGGATTTTATTCGACGGATTATAGAAGAAGATGTCAAAGAAGGGAGAAATGAAGGAAGGGTAATCACAAGATTTCCTCCGGAACCTAATGGTTTTTTACATATTGGACATGCAAAATCAATTTGTTTGAATTTCGGTATAGCGGAAGAATATCAAAGCGTATGCCATCTTCGCTTTGATGATACCGATCCCACAAAAGAAGATGTGATATATGAAAAGTCTATCGAGGAAGATGTCCGATGGCTTGGTTTTGATTGGAAAGAAAAACTTTTTCATGCTTCTGACTATTTTGAAAAGTGTTTTGAGTATGCTATTGAATTGATAAAATCGCAAAAAGCTTATGTTTGTGGTTTAAATGAAGAAGACATTCGAAAGTATCGGGGTACGGTAACCTCGGCCGGTCAAATCAGTCCATATTATGCTAAGCATTCCATAGAAGATAATTTACGATTATTTCAAGAAATGAGAGAAGGAAAGTTTCCCGATGGAACGTATGTTTTGAGAGCTCGTATTGACATGTCTTCAGCGAATATGAAGATGAGAGATCCCTTACTTTATCGGATACGTCATGCCCATCATTATAGGGTAGGGGATGCATGGTGCATCTACCCTATGTATGATTATGCTCACCCAATTTCGGACGCTATCGAAGGGATTACCCATTCTATTTGTACTTTAGAATTTGAAAATAATCGTGAGCTCTATGATTGGGTTTTGGATAATATTACCTCCACCTTTCCGTCCAGACCCCATCAGTATGAGTTTGCAAGGCTAGATTTACAATATACGGTCATGAGTAAACGTAAGCTTTTACAACTCGTGGAAAATCATATGGTGAGTGGTTGGGACGATCCTCGACTGCCAACCATCGCCGGTTTACGTCGACGAGGTTATACGGCAGAATCGATTCGGAAGTTTTGTGAGCTCGTTGGAGTCGGAAAAGCTAACAGTTCTGTGGAAATGTCTCAGTTAGAATTTTGCATACGAGATGATCTCAATACAAAAGCTCCTCGGGTGATGGCGGTATTGCGACCTATGAAAGTGGTGATTGATAATTATCCCGAGGCCCAAGTGGAGTGGTTAGATGGTTCCTATTGGCCTCATGATGTTCCGAAAGTAGGCTCTCGAAAAATTCCTTTTACTAAGGAACTGTATATTGAAAAAGAAGATTTTATGGAAACGCCTCCGAAGGATTATTTCAGACTAGCTCCGGGTCAAGAAGTGAGATTGCGTTACGGATATTGTATTAAGTGCACCCATGTGGAAAAGGATTCGACAACAGGTGAAATAAGTGTGATTCATTGTACTTATGATCCGGAAACTAAAAGCGGTACTCCTGCCAGCGGTCGGAAAGTTAAAGGGACGATACATTGGGTTTCTGCCCAGTCGATAGTAGGAGAGGTCCGTTTATACAATCATTTATTGTTAGATGCTCATTTAGAATCGGATGATTTTTTATCTAGGATCAATCCTCATTCTTTAGAAGTGTTGCAAGGTTGTCGGTTAGAAGCTTCATTAGAAAAAGCAGATCAAGGGGAGTGGTATCAATTTGAGCGGCAGGGGTATTTTTTCGTGGATACGGATTCTAAGATAGGGAAGCTTGTGTTTAATCGGATAGTAACTCTGAAGGATTCGGCTGGTAAAAAGGCACAAAAGAAATAGGCTCTCTTTGAAGAGCCTTTTTTGCTATAAAATGTAACGGTAATTTTGCAGGCGCTGTCTGCCTTTTTGAAGGATCAGATGCGTTGGTTGCCCCGGATATTTTTATTTAAAAAGAGCCGCATGGCTTCCTGTCCTGAGTAAAAAAAGATCTGTATCAGTTTTTTTGTAAATTAACAACCAATCTGGTTCAATGTGACATTCCCAGCAGTTATTAAAATCTCCCTTCAGTTTGTGATTATGATGTTTCTGAGGGAGAGCATTCTTCTCTACCAACAAGTTCAAAATATCTTGTAATTTTTTAAGTTTTTTACCTTGTTTTTTTGCATGCTCTAATTCCCTCTCGAACTTCCGTAGATAGTGAATTTTTAACAATTAAATGCCCAGCTTTTTAAAAAGATCATTAATGTCTTTGCAATGTACCAAGTTTTCTCCCTTTTCTGCCTGTTCAATAGCTTGAAGAGTTTCATCATTAGGTAAGTGTGATCCGTAAAGATGTTCATGTACCCACTCAACAATAAGCGCTCTCATACTTTTTCCAGAAATAGACGCCAGTGTTTTTAATCTTTTATGGTCTGCTTCAGGAAAATCAATAGTCATACGAGATAGATGGCTTTTAGTGCTCATATAAATTCCTCCTTTTCCTTTATTATACAGATTTAAATAAATAAAGAAAAGCGTAAATATTGGAAGTCCAAGCATGAGGAATGGTTTAATATTACCAAAAAATATAGTAAAAAATTTCTTTTACCTATTACTGCACGAAAAAGTCCAGAATTCCGCACAGAAGGCCCTAGAAGCCATGATGGTATATCGCAATTCCCGTTCGTCTGGCGTGCATAATGGCTATAATTTTTTCTATGAGAATGGGAGTGGTCAGACTTGAACAGCTTTCTTTCGAAGAGGTAGGGTTTCTAATCGATTGGGATCCAATGGAACCCTACGTTTAGCGATTCGCAGTTTGCTGATGGTCAGCAGCTTACAATTGATCACAAACGCTAACATCTTAAGTCAGTAAAATAGTTGATTACATCCGCTATCTTTTGTCGGCACTATTTTGTATAAGAAATAGGCCCTTTTTCATAACCTACTTTTTCTAGCCATTCCTTAGGATAGCCCACTTTCTTTCCTTCCACAGGAACGTTATCTAATCCGTCGTTATATTTAAAAACAAGAAGCTTCCTAAGATCGTCCCATGCCTGTAGAACATAAGCACAGTTTTTCTTGCCGTATTCGGTTAGAAATGTTTTTCCCTTATTTGGATCTTGCTCATACAAGAAAATAGCTTGTTTCTCTATCTCATTTTGTGCGCCTATTTCTATATTTTCGAGCTCTTCTTGTTTTTGTGTTACGT
>JBAXUO010000131.1:0-4667 GCA_037129625.1 Chlamydiota bacterium | reverse complement strand
AAAATAGAGATGGAAAACATCCAAAACAGAGCTTTTTTCATATGTTCCTCTTTTTTGTTATCCTTTATATTTTATTGCATGAACGAATAAAAATGAAGGTGCGACGTCTCGAGAAATTTTTAAACGTTGATTGCGTTCGCAGGCTTCATCAGATGGCTGTGGTTCTCTGATTTCTTTGAGCATAAAACCTACTTTCAGCAGATTATTTATATATGTAGAAATCGTACGATGATAACTCATCGACGTAAATGGCTGTCCATCGGATTTATCTGCTTTTTTCGATAAAGTCCATGTAAATTCCCAAGGACCTTCTTTGAAATAGTTACTAACAACTCGATGTGTACTAACGCCATGTTCATCTTTCAAGGTTGTATAGCCCGGAGTTAGAAAACAGGGATGGATGATACTAAAAAACAACTCTCCGTTGGGTTTCAATACTCGATAAAATTCTTTTAAAGCATCTTCATAACCATGCCAAACCATAAGAGCCATCGTTGATAGAACAATGTCAAAGGACTCGTCTTTAAAAAGAGAAAGGTTTGACCATGAAGCATTGTAATATTTGATGCCGAGTGGTTTTTTCTTTTCTTCTTCTTGGGCAATTTGAAGCATTTTCTCAGAGAAATCTACACCAATAATATTTGCTCCCTGCTTAGCAAACATTCGTGTATTATTTCCTTCTCCACAAGCAACATCAAGAATTTTTTTGTCTTTGATGTCCCCAATAAAAGTCAAAAAAGCAGGCAAACTAAATAAATCTCGAAATGTATCCATTCCTTCATGAATGTTTTTTGCCCAAAATTCAGCCTGACTATTCCAATAGTCATTGAATTCTGATTCTTTTGATTTTTTATGCACAAAAGCCTCTATTACGTAATAACTTTGCCAAAAGTTTGCCACAACTTCAATTTTTCAGTTCATCGACGCGGCAATTTTGTTTGTGTGTTTTCAAGTAAAGACTTAAAAAGATGCCTGAAACAGGACTTGAACCTACAACCTTCGCATTACGAATGCGATTTCATCCATCATACCACCCCACCCTACAGTACTTAACAACACGAATACCAACCCAATAAGTTAAAAACGCTTGTCGTAAAAACAGGTCTTATATTGCTATATTTTGTTCTCGTTTGCAACTTTTTTGCAACTCATTTGATTGTTCAAGCAATATTGCAATCTGCTCTGTAACAAACCATCCTATGGCTCTTATTCTCAAAGAAATTTTCGATAATCTGTTTTGAAGACTTTGGCCAATCTCAAAGCCATGACCTTACCTATCGGTCTTTTTCCGTTTTCCATTTCGCTAATATGGTTTTGAGAAATACCCAATGCTTCAGCTAATTGTTGTTGCGTCAATTCAGCCTTAAGCCTGCTTCCTTTGAGTAACAAACCAGATTCTCCATACTTTTCAAGCTCTTCTTTAAAGACCTCCCTCCAATGAACGGACTCATCTCTAGTATGAGCTTTAGCCTTTGGCTTGCGGGTAAGTTTAGTATGGCGTATTTTCGTGCGTACCAACATAAAATATCTCAATGATTTTAATTGTTTTATTTACTACTTGCCAACATACAACGTATGTGGGTCTTCCTGTTTTAATATGGCAGTGATAGGCATTAGAAGGGACTTCTCTGCCCTTCTGTAGAGAACTATAATGGGGCCACTCTGGCTGTACAGGCCCTTTGTGTTCTAAATCCCAGTTCAATTCAGCTAGTATAGGGACTATGTTCCTTGGCAGCTTTTTCTTCTGTTTAACCGCTTTTGGTGAATATCTTACTTCCCAAGTTGCCAGTATTTCAGCGTCGCTCATGCTATCCTGCTTTGATTCCATTATATCAATGGTTGGCATATTGTCAAAGACAATTTAGGCGGCTTATAAAAAGAATGGTTATGAAGCTTTCTTCCTTTTTGTCGGAAACGTGCTGAAAATACTGAATAATTGCCTTGTGTGGCCTTCAGAACGTCGGCAGTGTTCTTGTGTGGGCTCAAAAATGTTTTCTATTTGTGTGGTGTCTAGAACGAACCCTTCCTCTTTGTGTGGTCGGGAAAGCTTTGAAGTTCTCTTTGTGTGGTCGGAAAAATAGAATCTTTCTTTTTGTTGAAAACAAGCCGAAAAGTCTGTTCCTTTTGTCTGGAATAGACTGCAAACGTCACTCCGTCACAGTCGATTCGTTTGGACTTCTTCTTTACAATGCTTCGATAACTTATATGTGTGGGCGGTAAAACGGACGCTTTCCTTTTGTCTGAAATAGACGGAAAACCCGGTATAGTGCCTAGTCCTGACTAGCTTGTTACAATAGTTGTGAACCTTCACCTAGGTTTCACTAACTTCGATCAAGCATAAGTTCCCTATCTTCAACCTAGTCTTTACTAGCTTGCTTGGCTATCCTCCCAAGCTTCCTGCTATTGCCTTGATAAGCTGTCGAGTTTCTTTTCTTTCTTGGATAGCCTCATGAGTAAAAAATCCATGTTTTAACACAGCTAGCCTTCTTGCTCTTCGGGTTTTCTTACTTCCCAGCCTACCACCATGATGGTAACAGACTCTCATTCCTTTCATGGCGTAGCATTGACACTGGTTCTTAGTTCTTTTGCTTTTTGCCTGACATTGTTCCATAGCTGACAACGGGTCTTTTGGGTTTTATCCCTTAGCCCCTCCCCCCGTAAATACTGCTTTTGAATCCCCTTCCATGTGGACAACATTTACCTGCTGAACCCCTTGGGTTCTATGTTTTGCAAGAGCATGGACAGTTTGCTGCGAAAGGGAGAAGAATTTAAACGCATTTTTTGCAAAGTATTCTGCGTGACACATCATCTCGCTGTCATAAGATTTTCTCCACCCTAAAGAACCCAATTCATTAAGCAAAAAAAATTGTCCTAACAGGATAGCCTCAACCGAGTCTTTTGGTTTCTGGGCTATTATCAATGCCAGCATCCGGTTAAAGTTATCTTCAAAGTTTCCGGGAAAGGCCTTTGCCATGAGGGAAAGCGTATTAATTGCATTGTCAATATCAGGAAACCCTAAGGCCTTTGCAGCAACTAAATATTGATCTTGTAGAGAGGAGAAAGCAGCTTGCTTGTCTGTTATGATAACGGACTCAACGGATGTTGCTCCGCTTTCATGTCGCTTGATTTTTACCGTTATCTGTTTTTCCGGTTGTTCGGTCGTATTCGGTTTTTTTATTGCTATAGAGGTCTCTTTTTCATCCATTTTTTACATGCTCCTTTAAAAACCTCTTTAGATGGCTTTGTTTAGGTCTTTTTCTGTTGGACAAGGGAAGTTGCTTGGGCCGCTTGAGATCGGGTTTTACAGAGCCCCTATGAAGGTCTTTTTTGCTAAGGTTAATCATTGATCTTTTCCTGCCGACTTTTTTAAAACTTTTTAGGAATCGGAAGGAGAGTCTTCCCTACTTCTTTCATGGTTTTAGCGAAGATCAGAAAGCTGATAGCCTCGTCGAATGAGTTGCCATGATCGATCGCTGCAATCTTCAAAGCTGTTATTACATTTTTATCGAGGGAGTTTTTCTTGCTGATCAGGTCCAAATCGTTGCTCTAGATCTATATCGTTATCTATGCGAATTATACCTTTTTATGACTTGTTTAAAAAGATTTATTTTAACGATTAATCGATATAAAAACATATTATCCTTAAGGCAGTGAAATTTCTAAACCATGAATAAATCCAGCAAGGAAACTATAAAAACCAATCAAAGATATAATTGCGATGATTTTTTCGCGCCCATAAATGTCTATTATCTTCTCATAATCTGCTATCTCTCGGCGATTTATTTGATCGCAGAATTTTATCACTTGCTGAAGTTCTTTGGAAAAGCATTCGGCGTTCTTTTTTCTTTTAATAGATTGAGAATATCATCCGTAATATCAGCCTTTTTTGCTCCAGGAATGTGATAATGCAATTCGTAATTACAATCATGAAAATAAGCTGTGCGCAAAATTAACAACTCCCTCAATTTAGGCTCAAGATCACACTCAAGAGTCAGCTTTTCCCCTAGCTCCATCCAGTGAGGTCCCAGTATTGGATGCAACAATAAGGCTCGGTTGACGTTTCCAATTTCTGAAGTGAATAGAGACATTTGTCGAAGCTTCTCTGCTGCTTTTTTGCTTTTTCAATCCTCTGGCGTTTCCGAAAAAACTGGAAAAAGATAAAGCATTAGAAGAAAGAAAAGAAGGCGGTATCGGCCTTCATTTAATCGAACAATATATCGATGAAATCGAATGCTTTCGAAAAAACCGGAAAAACATTCTGATTCTAAAAAAGAACAAGCCTATCTTAGAAAAGAAAAAGAAATCTTAAAAAATAAGAATGAAGCTTTATTGGTTTTTTTCAATCGATGTCAGAGTCTCTTCCGTTTCTAACATATCTAACAAGAAATGCTGTAAGACTTTAAGAACGTACTTTGTTGTGTTATAGACCCCAGAAGTAGCAAAAACGACCTCTAAATGAGGCTTTTCCGAGTTTAAGGCAATCAAGACATAGGTAATGGGAAAATCTTCTTCCATTTTTGGAACGATCCAGATAATAAATTGATCATTAAAAAGAGAGACTTTTTCAGGGCTTTCTATCACATGAAAATAGTTTGTTAAATCAACCGGAGGGTTTTTATCAGAAAACTCTGTTAAAAGACCAAGATCATGCAATAGATGAAGATCGA
>JBAXUO010000130.1:0-4753 GCA_037129625.1 Chlamydiota bacterium | reverse complement strand
CCTGGTACTATTGGTTTCCGTCAAAATGGGAGTTTGAACTCCGTAACAGGTTTGAGAAATGTACGCAAGAATTTCCCCAATTTCTTGATTGGTAGTACTAGGAATAACAATATGGCGAACTTCCATATAGGTATCAGAAGTCTTTGGAATAATCACTTCATTTGTATATGGCGGAGTTGCATTAATAAAGTAAGGCGCTAGACACAACACAAAAAAAAACTGAAAAGTCTTCATAAAATTCTCCAAAATTTTGAACAGTGTAAAAAATTTTTGGAAAAAAAACTACAGATATTTCAGTTCTTTTTATCAAAAATCAAATTTAGCAGTCAAAATAAGCCCTTGCAGAGTGAGGCTAGCAAAATTCCCATCAGACAGGCCCTGCAAAGCCATTGTGGAGGTGAGATTATTTTGCAAAGCCCTCATATGATTTTGGCTACCGAAAATCATAAACTCATATCCAATAGAAATATCCCCATGATATTTTTTTTCACAAAAATAGGATCCGTATTGGAATCCAATCGTGATATCCCCTTGAGGGGTACAGTACCCTTTTTTGGGAAGATGCATGGACATATAGATATTTCCAGGCTCAGTAAAAAGGTATTCCTTCATGCTATTATCAAACTGCTGATAAAAAAAAGACCCTAGCACATTTGTAAAAAAGCTGAATCCCTGAATAATTATCCACTGAAAATTCAAACCCACAGAAGGCCCGATCAGCCAACTGGATTGGTGATGGATAGACCTTGGAATTCCGTAAGGATCTAGGTATTTGCCCTCAAAAAATTGAGAGATCCACCCACCCTCTATACCCACAAAAGGGGAAAAAATTAAGGATTTGCCTACATAAAAAGGTCGGGAAAGCTCAAGATCCAAAAGGTCCATTTTGAGTTGCCAAATACCGGTTGCATGAGAAAAAATCGAAGTATTGCTGGTTTGCTGGTTCGCGTAGTTTAGCCAGGAAGGAACTAATGTTTCTGAAGAAATATCCGCATCGGTTTGATTTTTGTGGGTTCCATGATAACGAAAGTAATCAGCTCTTAGATTCCAATCATCATGACCAAAACTCCATCCCATTCCCACTTTAAAACCGGCTTTCCAATCGAAATCTACATCAAGACAGGTGGGATGAAAAGGAATAGCAGAAACATATTTCGATGCAATTTCAAGACCTCCTTCTCTAGGTATTAAATAGAGGAAGCTACCAGAAAGATTTACATCAAAATTCCCTTTTACATGAATTCTACCAGGGGCATTATACCCCGCGACAAGCTGATTTTCGACGCTATATCCTTGATCATAGCCCACAGTAGCTCTACTTGGTTCTATTTGACCTAATAGAGATGCGAAACAAAAAATACCGAAAAAAAAACCAATTTTTTTCATAAAAATCCCTAAAAACTATTTAAAAGCAGTATAGAGAGGAGCTCTTTTTCAAGCAAAACCTCCTTTCGGTATTTATAGCTCTTTATGAGACAAAGAAGTGAAGGATAGGAATTTCAATGGCCAATTTAGATAAATCTATAAGAGTCTAAATGGCAATAAAAAATTAATTGCTGTCGAGTCCTTCTGTAGATTACGAGTGTCTACCTGATCGTAGATTTGAAAAACGTCTTTGCTTGTGCTAACAAAAAGTTTCTAAGGTTATTGGGTGGAAGGAGGAAGAGGGATCTCTATAGGAAAGCAAAGAGATAGTTCCATTTCTTCCTTAGGTTGTTGGTTTATTCGAAGATGGTGTTGTTCTAGAATAGGCGTTAGCTCATCTAAAAGTTGATAAAAGTATCCGGTTAGGTTTTTATATAAAATAAGCAGCAGTCGATGATTGGGAGGAAGAAAATGGAGCATTTGATCTTCTATTTTTGGGAAGAGCATAGGTAAGAGGCAATGTTCTACAGCATTTTCCGGGAAGGTGTAGAAGGTTCTAATTAATTCTTGTTCGCTGGGAGATAAAAATTGTTGATGAATTTTATCTATTTCTTCGGCTGAGAAAAAAGAAAATTCGGAAGGATTTTTTGTTTGTAAATATAGAAAAGTTTTTCTTATTAGTTCTTTATAGGAGTATTCATATCGTTCTACTATGGGTTTTTGATGGGAATAGTGAATTTTTTGAATGAAGATTTCTAAGGAACGAGTCAAGTTTTTTTCCATGATGGTTTTTGTCTCGGTAAGGGACGTAAAGTCGGGCGTTGAAAAAGGGGAGGGAAATAATTTTCTAAAATACGCTGCCGTTTCATTATAGATTTGGATCGATTGGGTAAGGATAGAACCAAACTGGAGCAGTTGTTGAAAGCCAGGGTTATTAGAAAGGAACTTTTGTAAAATAAAAAGAGTGGAAGGATGGATCGAAGGTATTTCTAGAGGAGTCATATTGGAGAAATTATTTAAACAGATATCGGATATTCGTTCTAAAAGAGTAGCCGTTGTTTCGCAGTAAGCATTATTTAGTAAAGAACGTATATGGAGAGGATGTAGGCAAGGGAAGTTAGAAGAGAAAATAAGATGGTGTTTTTCTTGTTTGAATATATTGAGATGAAGGTAGAGAAGATGGGTGCGATCTTTTCTTCCACATTGAGTCCCTAAGGATTGTAAGTAAATAAGATGGGGAGATTCTAGGGCTATATAGAAGTGGGAAAGGGCTGTGAATAGTTGTTCTCCGGTCCATTGATAGACATTTGAGGTATAGAGAATGTCAATAACAATGTTGTGGGTTTTTAGGATGGAAGCAAACTGAAGAAGGGTGTTTGTATTGGTAAGATCGATATACAGATGAAAAAAGTGGTCACGGCAAAAAAGTTCGTGAATTTTTGCATAATGAATAAGAAAAGGAGATTGGGGGTTGAGAAGAAATAGTTGTAATCGATGAAAACGTCCTAGGGAAGAAACTTCAGAAATTTTGAGATTTTCATTTGGGGGGGCTTCCCATAAATAGCTGTAATCGTCACTTATAGAGCCTAAGAGATGTTTGTTTTCCTTAACAAATTGAATAATACGTTGTATCGCTGTTTTAGCATCCGAATTTTCTTTCACTATTCGTTGAACGTTATGCCAAAAAAGGTGAACCGCATCATTAGGATCTAAGATAAATAGCCAGGAATGATTCCCGGTTACAAAAAGACTTAGATTTTGTAAAGCGCTAGTTCCGGCGACGGCCGTTTCTGTATGTGTGGATAAATGGGGAAAGGTGGATAGGATACCGGAACATTTTTCTTGGACCGATGGCCACCCTTCTTCATTGGATGCAGGATACACTCCAGAGAGACGCTCGCTTGGCTCTAGGCAAGGAGATGGGGGTAAGGTTTTTAAGGCTATTGAAAGAGAGGTGTTGGGTATCTGTGGGAGTGCCGTTGGTTGGGGAAGGAAAGGCAGGTAAGAGAGGGCGGAGTGAAGAATTTCTAGGTATAGAAAGCTATTGGGGTCAGAGTAGATAGAAAAGTTTCGCAAAGGAATTTTGGATAAAAGAAAATCGAGTGTTTTTTGATTCATATTGGGTAATGGGGGGAATGTAAAAGTGCGGATATTTTGCGTGTCTTTGATTTGGATCGGATGAGAAAGGAATTCGTGTTTAATAAATAGGGGAGAGGTCTGTAATTCTTTTGCGAAAAGAGTCATGCTTTTACGTCGGATTTATGATTTGTAATAGGGCGTTGTATTTTGCAGGTTCAGAATCTAGTAAGGGCAATACTAAGTTGAAGAGTGCTGCCTTGCGAGAATCTCTTAGAAGATCGTCGTGTTCTAATTGTATTTGCCCAACTTGATGGATTTCGTCTTGTTCTGGTAAATGTTGATTGTGAATCCTTTGAAGAGCTTGGGTTTCTTTTTGTGTAGTTAATTGAGAAGCGCTTCCATTGGTTGAGAACAGGTCTAGAAAGTCGAGGAGGTTTATCTTGTAAAAATCGGCTATTGTGTTGAGCGTTTTTTCATCTAAAGGGTTGCGATTTAATGGGTTTTGGGGTTCTTTAGAATTGAGGGATAGGGAACTCAAAACGAAATAATGAATATTCATTGTTTGACCATCTACGGTGATTTCTTCACCTGGGGGGATGATCTCGTTGGATAAAGGGCACTGAGTGGGTGATGGGGCTCTAGGAGTTGGGATAGGTTCAGGAATAGGAACGGGAGTTCTTTTTGGAGCGTCTTTTGTATGTCTTAATTTTATTAAAACGTAGGTACTTCCGATTATAGTTAAGATTCCAAGAGAGCGGGGGATTCCGATGTAACGGTGTCCTAGGTAGCCAATGGTTCCTGCGAGAAGGGAAAATGTAATTTTTTTGATTATGGGGATGATTCGGGGTTTATGTGCGGCTAGTATTTCAGAGGCTGTGCGGTAGATAAGTAACTGTTGTGCGGAGAGCTGGTTGGGTTTGATTTGTTTGATGATTTGTCGGAAGGGGGTTAAGGATTGTTTTGTTTCGATGGCTGTGAGTAAATTCGGTATAAAATTTATTGATATGGATAATGACATAAAAATACCTATTTTTGTAATAAATCAATATCTATTTTATAATTATGTAATTAAAATGTAAATGCTTAAAATAATTTATTAACGAAAAACATGATACATAAAAAAGGTATTTTATGTCTTTGGAATTAATTTAACAGACTTGACTTAAGTAGGTTAACGGCTTCAGCTTGAACCGATTAGGCTCTATGTCTGTTTATCCGTTGAATCGTTTTTTGGAACTCCTGAAGGATTTCTTTTGCAATCCTTTCGAGTTTAGTTACTTCAGCTTTAACAGGTGTTTCTGTTATTTTT
>JBAXUO010000013.1:0-15071 GCA_037129625.1 Chlamydiota bacterium | reverse complement strand
CGGGAGTTTCTGTTACCAGTGGAAAAACTCTCAATATTCAAGGTATCATTAGCGGAACGAGTGGATTTACAAAATCCGGAGAAGGGACTGTCATTTTATCCAACATAAACACCTATAGTGGAGAGACAATTCTACAGGCCGGAACATTACAAATAGGCTCAGACCAAAATTTAAGTACTTCGGGTAGTACTCTAACACTAAATGGAGGAACGCTTCGATGTCAATCGACTAACATGACATCTCCCGCTATTTATTTACAACGTAACTGCATTATAAATTCCAATAGTACTATTGAAGTAGAGCAAGTATCGACCACCTACATCTATGGACAATTTTCCGGTTCGGGAACTTTAACAAAAACAGGAAGAGGATCGCTTACCATTCCTCTTTCCAGTAATTTTACAGGAAATACTTCAGTACAAGATGGTCAGTTGTATATTACAGGTCGATATCCTTCCCCAGAGATAGATATAAGAAGGCCCGGAAGATTTAGAAATGAAGGAGCGGTAGAAAGTAGTGAATCGACAATAAACTACGGAACGGTTTGTGGAACAGGAAAATTTACCTATACTGCCGGATCCGGTTTTCTCAATAGAAACGGGGGCTATCTTCAAGCGGGAAGTTCTCCCTTTGGGACCTTAACCATCGAAGGGCCCGTTACATTAGAGTCTAATTCTTTTGTAACCATCGAAACCAATTTTATAACCATGAACATCTTAAAAATCCTCTCAGGAACGCTAACCATTGGGTCTGATGTGAATCTCAATATCATTCTGGATAAACCGGATGATAACGAGGATTGGAGAGATGTTCTTATCGACGATTTTGCTTCCCTTTTTCTCGATGCAGAAACTATTACAGGAGACTTTGCAGGTTTTGTATGTCCCTATCCGGGTTTTACATTTTCTATTGTTGAAAATGGAGAAGATTATACTTTACATATCGATACACTTCCTTTGGCTTCTTTGGTTTCCGATCCGAACCAAAAAACAGTAGCAAATATCTTTGACCAAAACTATTCTTCACAATCTCCCGATTTTATCGAAGCGAACATGGAGCTATATTTTCTTGAACTTCCTGCTCTAAAAACCGCTTTAAATGAGCTTCATCCTGCTTTATTTAATGGAATAGCCCTAGCCCAAGAAGAAACGACTTCTTATATTGCTAAAGTGCTATCCCAAAGACTCGAAGAGATCACCTGGAAAAACCCCAACCTCAAAGAAAGAAAATGGAACATCTGGGGTCAAGGGATTCGAGACTATGCTAGGCAAAAAGGAAAAAGCAATTTGCGTGGATACCATGCAACAACTCCCGGAGTGATTATTGGAACGGATGTGAAGATCCTTTCAAATTTTGCTTTAGGATTTCAGGGGTCATACACTAATACCCACATCGGATGGGAAGCTCATCAAGGGTATGGACATACGACTACGGGATATGGTGGGCTCTACGGTTCTTGGTATAATGACTACCTCCTGGTTGGCTTATCATTACTAGGTGGATGGAACAGCTCCAAAGCCACGAGAAGCATTGATTTTGGAGAGATCGAAAGAAAGTCCCATCATCGCCAGCACGGATGGGAGATAGCTCCCCAATTGGAAATAGGGGGCCTCTATGAGATGAAGTACATTTCTTTGCAGCCTTTTGTAAAAGAGAACTATGTGTATCTGCATCAAAATCACTATAGGGAACATGGGGCTGAGAGTCTAAATTTGGATGTCAAAGAAAAAAATGCCGATCTTTTGCGAAGTGAAATTGGTCTGGGGCTTTTTCATTGTTTTAAAGGTAATGAGCTGCAATTCACGCCTGAACTAAAGGGAAGCTACATCTTAGAGAGTCGTTTTCAAGGAAAAAAGACAACGGCCTATTTTTTAAATGATACGGTAATTCCCTTTACCGTGAAGGGACTATCGCCTTCTAGAAGTTTGGGTCATATCGGTATATTATTGAAGGGTTCTAGCTACAACGGATTTGATCTGACGCTTGATTACAATTTCCAATTTGGAAAGAAGTATCAAGATCATAAAATGACGTTAAGACTGGGTTATGCATTTTAACATAACCTGATTATATAAAGCTTGTTAAGATCAAATATTTTCATTTTACCGGAAAATATACAAATTTGTTCGAAAATAACCGTCCTTTTCCAACATTTTTTTGTTGGAAAAGGTGGTTTTCTCATATATTTTTATATAACATGTTTATTATAAAGAGGATAAAAACATACAAAATAGTTGACAAAAAGCCGTACTTTTTGCACAATAAATATAAGATAAGCAAGGTTCATATGTTTCGAATTATAGAGGATAAATTAAAATCTTGGAAAGAAGATCCTTTCCGAATACCACTTCTGCTTCGAGGCGCAAGGCAAGTCGGGAAGTCCTACCTCGTAGAAGAATTTGGGAAAAATCATTTTGTATCGATAATCACTATCAATTTTGATGCAAACCCTGAATATTGCTCTTGTTTTGAAAATCTCGACCCTCAAGTCATCATCCAAAAAATTGAACTTCTCTCCCACCAACCTATTACTCCAGGAAAAACTCTTCTTTTTCTTGATGAAATACAAAATTGCCCAAAAGCCATCATGGCTCTGCGTTATTTCAAAGAAAAATGCCCCTTACTTCATGTGATTGCAGCAGGATCACTTTTGGAATTTACTATTCAAAAAGAAGATTTTTCGTTCCCTGTAGGCAGAGTCCAATTTCTTTACGTAAGACCTCTATCATTTAAAGAATTTTTAATTGCCAACAACACTCTTCATTTACCCAAGGAAATAGAGAAATCAGAAATCTCCAACCCTATCACCGGAGCCATCCATGATCATCTCATGAACTACGTAAAACAATATTATTTAGTTGGAGGCATGCCGGCTCCCATTTCTGTTTTCTTACAAACCAAATCATTTCTAAAATCTCAAGAAATCCACGCCATCATTTCACAAACCTATCAAAGCGATTTCGGTAAATATGCAAAAAAACGTGAACATATCTATTTACAACTTTTATTTGAAAAAATCCCAAATCTCATTGGACAACAATTTAAATATTCGAAAATTGATTCTGAAGTAAATTCTCGAGACTTGAAAAGCGCACTCTCTTTGCTTATACAAGCCGGTATTATTCACAAAGTTCACGCCACCTCTGCCGACGGAATTCCATTGCCTTTTCATAAAAATGATAATAAGTTCAAAGTCTTATTTCTAGATATAGGCCTTATTCAGCAAGTCAACCAGATCGAAATTGAAAAAATCTGGACAGAAGATCTAACTCAAATTAATGCCGGAAGGATGGCTGAACAATTTGTCGGACAAGAATTAATTGCCTATGGAGAATTCTATGAACAAAAACAACTGTTCTTTTGGGATAGAGTTCAAAAAGGGAGCGAAGCAGAAGTGGATTATCTAATCTCTCTCGGATCCCATATATTCCCAATCGAAGTAAAAGCCGGTAAAACAGGCAAACTTCGTTCTTTACAATTATTTATGAAAGAAAAAAAGTCACCTTTAGGTATACAAATCTGCCAAAGTCCCCTCTCCTTTCAAGATAAGATTTTAACTGTTCCCTTCTATATGATAGACCAAATTCCACGACTTGTAAAAGAAGCTCTGGCTTACAAATGACGTTAAGACTGGGTTATGCATTTTAACATAACCTGATTATATAAAGCTTGTTAAGATCAAATATTTTCATTTTACCGGAAAATATACAAATTTGTTCGAAAATAACCGTCCTTTTCCAACATTTTTTTGTTGGAAAAGGTGATTTTCTCATATATTTTTATATAACACGCTTATTGTAAACAGGATAAAAATATACAAAAAAGCCACCCCTCTTTCACTTTCTAAATAAGAAAAGAAGAACTGAAACAATTGCGCTAATGATAATGGAAGTAGTCACAGGTAAAAAAAGAGTGAAATTGTCTTTCCGGATCACAATATCTCCGGGAAGTCGGCCCATCTTCGAAAGCCAACCAAAATGAAATAAAACACCTAGTAGGATTAAAAAAAATCCTACTAGAATGAGCATTTTTCCCATTTTAAAGATGTTTATCTAAAAAAGTTTTTAGAAAATTCAAATCTCTAAGGCCCATAAAACGACTAACCTCTAGTCCATCCTTAAATAAAACAATCGTAGGAACGCTAGAAATCTCAAATTTAGAAGCAAGATCTTCGTTTTCGTCTATATTTACCTTGCCAATGGAAACCTTACTTTCATATAACTTTGCTACTTGTTCCAGTATGGGGGAGAGCATTTTACAAGGGCCGCACCAAACGGCATAAAAATCAACAAGAACAAGTCCCTTTGCAATTTCTGTATCAAATGTTTTTTGATTTAAAACTTTCACAGCTTCTGCCATACAAACCTCACTTTCTTTTATGCTAGCATCTTTTGAAAAAATTCTCTATTCTTTAAAATTCTAAAGTTATGCGGCCATGGCGGAATTGGTAGACGCGCTAGATTCAGGTTCTAGTTGGGCTATAGCTCGGTGGATGTTCGAGTCATCTTGGCCGCAAATCTTATCTATAATTGACAATAGAAAATAGAATATTTTTCTCTTACAAATCAGCTAAAATATCTTGAGCTTCTTTATCCGAAAGAAGATGAGGAAACTTTTCCCATTGAATATCCGCAATTTTTGAATCAAACTTTTTTACATGAAGATCCGATCCAGAAAACCGAAGACCTATACATTCGATGTTTACCGCCTTTAAAGCTTCTTTGACATCTTCCACATGCCCAGGAAAATCATCGACAAAAAGAATTCGTTTGGGTTTGAGGGTGTTTTTTTGTAAAAAGGAGAGAAGGACATCTGATTTTTTATTTCCGTGATTTGCAAATAATATTCCACGATCATATATCGCTGTATGCTGCAAAGAAAATTCCTGTCTTGATTCAGTTATTAACCCATTCAAAGAAAGATCAATGCCTATGGACTGGAGTTGTTTTCTAGTATAGTAAGCCTCCTCAGGCTTTCTTGCTGTTAGGCTAATCACCGGAAATTTTTTGCTTTGAATTTCTTGAATTACCTTTTGTGTATTAGGATCCACAGCTTCTACTTTCATGTAAGGCTGAACCGTCACCCATAAAATAGAAACAATTTCTTGGGCTTCTTTTTTTGAAACTCCTTTTCGTTCAAAG
The DNA here is from genome assembly GCA_037129625.1 of Chlamydiota bacterium. Lineage (GTDB taxonomy): Bacteria > Chlamydiota > Chlamydiia > Chlamydiales > SM23-39 > JBAXUO01. The sequence continues at coordinate 9,930 of JBAXUO010000013.1, read as the reverse complement.
TTAGCTTTAATATAGTCAAACCAAGCTACCGAGCCGAGCTGTTGCGTTGACCTTAGCAAAGTATCATCCACATCAAAAACAACAAACGTTTCCTCACTGGAGGAGAGAGCCAGATGTCCTAGAATTTCCTCAAAACAAGAAACTTCTGAAGAATGCATTTTCACTTTATCCATACAAACCAAATCTTAGGGAGGAAGCCCCAAAGCCCCCTCATCACAATATTTCTCCAGATCGACTAATGACTTTTCCAATCTTTGTGAAATTGCATCAATAGCCTCTTTCTTAGATAATGAAGAAAAATCCTTCGGATCGATCAAAGATCCAAACACACAAATCATCTTTCCAAAAAGCTTTGGCCATTTTCTATTTCGACTCCAAATATCCTTAGTCCCTTGTACATAGACCGGAATAATCGGAACTTGATTCAAATAGGAAAGAAAAGCAATTCCAGGACGCATGGGCCCCATCTTCCCGCTCTCAGATCTTGTCCCTTCGGGGAAAATAATTATTTTTTTTCCTTCGGCTAAAATATTCCCAATCTGGCGAAAAATTTTAACAACAGCCGTTCCTCCGGTTATGGGATGAGAATTCATCCAACGAATGAATCTTCCAAAAAATGGAAGTTGGAAAAGAGATTCTCTCGCCAAAAAATGAATTTCCTCAGGAGCTGAAACAGCGACAACCGGAGGGTCAAGATAAGAAACATGATTCGATGCTAAAATAGCGGCATTTTCACAAAAATGTTCTAGGCCATAGACATCCAATCGATAAAAGAGGCGAAAATAGTTTTGAACTATGAAAATAACAAGCCTATAAGGAAAATTCATTTTCCTTTTGGGAGCCCTTATCTGAGATAAAGACCTCTGGATTCTCTCTTTTCCAAAAGATAAAATCTTTTTCACCACTTCATCGGGCGTCATCAAAGTAGTATCAATAACAAAAGCTTTTTTCGGACAAATTAATGGAGAAATTTTACGAATAGAATCTAAAGTATCCCTTCGAGAAATATCTTCTTCAATAGTTTTGGGATCTAAAGAAAGGGCCATATTCGGAAATTTTTCAGCCAATTCTTTATATCTCCGTTCCGCCCGAATAGAAGGAGAGGCTGTTAAAAAGATTTTCAATTCCGCTTTGGGAAAAACCACACTTCCCATATCTCTTCCTTCAAAAACAGCATGATTTTTTCTCGCATACTCTCTTTGTTCTTTGACAAGAAGCTTCCGAACACAAGCATAAGCCGATATTTCAGAGACTGCGGATGTTACTTCAAAAGAGCGGATGGCTAACGTCACGTCCTCCTCTTGAAGAAAATATGTTTTCTCTCCCATTTCATTCATGCCAATCGTAAAAGAAAACGTTTCGAAAAGCTTTTCTATCTTCCTTTCATCATGCAATGGAATATGATGTCTTAAAACAAATAAAGTAGCCGCTCGATACATAGCACCCGTATCAAAGAAGATGAATCGGAGTCTCTTCGCTAAAAGCTTAGCTACCGTAGACTTCCCGGTCCCTGCAGGACCGTCAATAGTTATGATCATATTTCCTCATAAAAAAAAGAATAAAATCGGGATGGTAAACAATAGGGAATCTACCATATCTAAAATCCCACCAAGCCCGGGGATGGTATTACTATCCTTCACTTTAGCATCTCTTTTCAATAAAGATTCGGCAAGATCGCCAATCTGACCGATACTTCCAATAAAAATACCTAAAATTAAGGCCTCTTTCCATGTCAAAAAGGGAGAATAGGAAAAAAGAAGACTTATTAAGATGGCTACAACAAAACCTATAAAAGCCCCCTCCAGTGTTTTTTTAGGGCTAATCGCACAAAGTGGAGTTTTACCCAATAATCTACCTCCAAAATAGGCAGCAGCATCAGTAACTTTTGTAATCGCGATCAAATAGATAAACCAAAAAACGCCATGATTCGAAAAAAGAATCATGAGGAGCATACCTATAGGAATTGTAGTATAGAGAAGTCCAAAAGAAGAAAGAGCCATTTTCTCAATAGAATTTTCTATAGAACCAAACTTCGTTAGGAAAATAAAAAATAGGAGTACAAAAAAAAGAAAAATCGGAAGCTTAATGAAAAAAGGAAATTGCGCCGCACAAAAAAAGGCGCCAATTAATAAAACCGAAGAGCTAATCAATAAGGGAATAGAGAGTAAAATTTGTTTTGCTTTGACTAACTGGATATATTCCCACATAGCTACAGAAGCTACGCCCATAAAAGTGATCAAAATAATCCCCTTCATAATGGGATAAGAAGAAAAGCCAATCATCAACCCTATTAGCAGGATACTAAGAGTTGAGACCCATAATCTTTTTCCAATATCCTTTAAATTTTTCATCATCCACCTTTTCTTCGATTTCTTTTTTGAAATTCCAGCACAGCATCAAACAAATGTTTTTCAGAAAAATCGGGCCATAAAGTATCGATAAGAATCATTTCTGCGTAAGAAGCTTGCCAAAGTAAAAAGTTACTCAACCTTTTTTCTCCCCCTGTCCGGATCAAAAGATCGGGATCAGGCCATTTCGATGTATCTAAGTACTGAGAGAAAAGATCCTCGGTTATTTGTTCTTTTGTCAATATTTTTTTCTCCACATCTTCTACCATTCGGATCGATGCCCTTCGAATCTCATCCCTTCCACCGTAATTCACAGCAATGACTAGGTCAATATTTTTTCCATTTTTGGTAAATTCTTTTGTTTCCTCAACGACTTTTTGAATATTAGGGGACATTTTTTTCCAAGCCCCAATGCAATCCAAACGCACCCCTTCTTTTCGAAGGAGTTCTCTTTGTTCGACCATATATTTTTCAAATAAGCTACTTAGAAAAGAAACTTCAAGTTTTGATCGGGATCTATTTTCCGTAGAAAAAGCATAAACGGTAACGACTTTGATCCCCAATTCACAAGCGGCACGAACGATTCTATTCAAATTATCCGCCCCATAATTATGACCGGATAGCAAAGGGAGCCCTTGTTTTTTCTCCCATCTTCGATTGCCATCCATAATTATGGCTACATGAAAGGGAATCTTTTTCTTATCTAAAAGAGCCATTTCTTCCATAAGATATATCTTTGTCATGAAAATCCAATATGTATTCGTTACATTGTAACAGAATTCTCAGTTAAATTTACTTCCTTTTTCAAAGAAAAAACATATCATTTTGTTTTTGAGATCGTTTTTTAACTCGCAGGAAAAACGTAAAATCGGTATTTTCATGAAATTACATCCAGTAAGGTTCTGTATGAATAATAAAATTTTTCCTATCTTCCGTAATGGAATGGGACAAGACAGTCATCGATTTTCTCTTCCGGGGTCAACTAAACCTTGTATCCTCGGCGGAATTGTTTTTCCGGATACGCCGGGACTTTCTGCCGATTCGGATGGAGATGTAGTTTTTCATGCAATTTGTAATGCGATTACTTCTTTGACCGGGGTTCCTATTTTAGGGGGCATAGCCAAAGAGCTTTGTCGAAAGGATGGGATCACCGATTCCCAGGTCTATCTAGAACAAGCTCTTATCACATTAGGAAAGCAAAAAATTGTACATGTAGCTATTTCTATTGAGGGTCAAAGGCCCTATTTTCAAAATAGGATGGAAGAAATGAGGGAAAAAATCTCTTTCATATTGAAAACACCTGTAGAAGAGGTTGGGATTACAGCCACCTCCGGGGATGGACTAACTGATTTTGGATGTGGGGAAGGGATTCAATGTTTTTGCAGTCTCACAACGGTGGAAAGCTAGACTTTTAGCAACGATTCTATTTTTCGTGCTAAAAACGAAGGATTTCGCAATCCGTCGTTATGACGTTCGTGCATACCGATAAACACTTTATTTTCCTTCGGACAATCGTTATCATACAGTAAAGCTTTCGCTAATGAAGCCTCAGACGATATTATGTCTTCATCGATAATTTTTGAACTATCCTTAAGTTCTTTATAACCATTAACGCTAGCGGTTTGCATGATAATTTCGGGAGCTTGTAGTTTTTTTGAAGATTCTACGGAATCGATGTTCCATCCTAAAATTTTGATCAAAAATCCCAATGGTTTAACCATAAGGCTTGAAACTTCGTTGCTAAGGTTGGAAAAAGTCCTACTCTTAACAAACACATATTTCACATCTTTTTTCAGTTCGTGTATTTGTAGAGCATCCCCTTGAACGGCTCCTCCGATAGAATGGCCATATCCAATAATTTCCTTAGCTCCCACTCCATTTTCACGATCTTCCAAAAATGAAAGCATAGCATGGTATGCCTTTGCCATTGCCTGTCTATTAGGGAGCCCTGAGCTGGCTCCGACTCCGGGATAATTGAAAACGATACCATTGCTATGAACTTGGCTAAGAATGTGCTTGAAATCGTGCCTTGGAGAAAGAGTACCTTCATAGAATTCGCCGTTACCACCGGAGGCCAACATCCATCTTCCATTATGTAAAGTGGTGGGTGTACCTACAATTGCAGCGTCTATTTTATATCCGTCGACTTCAACGGTAATACGTTTATACTTCCAGTTGCGATCTTCAACAACTGCTGGTCTGATCTCATTAGCATGATTTTTCGAATAACCCATACAAGTGGGACTTGAAGCAGGAAGGACTATTTTTCCGACTAAAGAATGAAGAAGCATATACATACCGAGAGGAAAAATAAGAACCAAAAAAATCTGTTTTACAATTCTAATGATTTTGTACTCCGTATTCGATGTATAGGTGATTGGTAAAAGATTGTTTTCGGAAAAATCCCGTTTGGTAACTTGTAAATAATCTCTTTGAGCATAGAAAGCCTTTGATCCGACTAAGGCATCGTGAAAAGAAATGGCGGTATTGGGAAGAGAGATGGCTGCTGAAGTCATGAAAAGCTCCTTAGTAATAGTTTTGAAAGGATAATTTATCATGAAACGCGATTTAAATACAAGATATTAAAATAAAATTAATAATTGCATTATAAAATTATTACGATGAAAGATAAGAAGTTACAAAAAAAACTAATATAAAAAGCCAAAGAGCCAAAGAGGAATTTTTTGTCCTATACCTTGCTCCATTTCATCTAAAACAAGATACCCATTATCAAAATCTTTGATTTGATCAAAGGTTTTGTTTTTTCCACCGATTTCAAAAAGGTATTGATTATCAATAAAAAAATCCCCTTTTTGCGGTAAGGTGACCTGATGATTTTGTGCTGCCATGGAAAGAAAGAAGGTTTCTCGAACGGTTCCCTTTTCAACTACATTAGAAGAAATGGCATACATCTGATTAGAATTGTCGAGATACACTTTTTCCGACGATTCTAATGTACTGAATTTTTTTGAAGCTTTTGCAATGGATCTAATTAAACCTGCATCCTCTAAATGTTTGAAATAGGCTTTTAAAGTTCGCTCATCTCCAATTTCTAAAACTTCGATGATTTTTCTCCAATTAGGGGTGAAAGGGACGGCTTCAGCAATAAAAACGAGTAATTTTTCTATTTTTTTTATACTACTGCCGGATAATTGAGGGAAAATCGCCGCTATATCCGATTCGATGGTGGTATGCATATTTTGCTCTAGAGTTATTTTATAGAGAGCCTCATTTTTAAGTTCATAGAAGAATGGATAATAACCTGTTTTCAGGTATTGATGAAATAAAGGGATGACTTTGAGTTCTTTTGGGGTTAATTCATCCATAATTTTTTTGGCTAAGCGTTCATGTTGATGACAAATTTCTTCTAAGGTAAGAGATGGAAAAGTGAATTGATAAGTTAACTCTAGATACTCGCGAAAGGACATTCCTTGCAAGTGGTATTGAACGCCCCGTCTGGATAAATCATGACTACCCTTATAAATTTCCAAAGCAGAACTTCCTGATGCGAAGATTTGCAATTCTGGGAAAGTGTCATAAATACTTTTTAATTCTTTTGACCAATTGGGATATTTATGAATTTCGTCTAAGGCGAGCCATTTGCCTCCAAGGGTGGAAAATTTTTCAGCTATTTCATAAAGAGGGGTCGAAGCTAATTTAAAATGGTCTGCCTGAATATATAGAATTCTTTCATCAAAAAAATCGTGAGAAACTTTATCTAATAAGATTTGCACTAAGAGGGTGGTCTTGCCGACGCCTCTTTGACCAACAATCAAAGACATTCGGTTGGTAAAATCGGTGGAGCGTAACAAGTATCTTTTGTAAGGGCTATTTTTAATAGAAAGGAAATGTTGGCTTAATTTGCGCAGTTCATCAAACATGAAAGCTCCTACTTTGGATTTAAATCCTATTTTATCACATAAAACATCGGATTGCAATCCGTATTTTTGTGTGATTTTACCGTATTGAAATACGACTAACCTAATACACTGATAACTAATTAATTACGTGCCATTATACAGAATATTGAGGTTCAGAAATCTTCCAAACCATCTTCAGAAGTTTTTTCAAAAATAGAACGTTCTTTAAGCTCTTCCTTCCAGGCTCGCTTATTTTTTTTCAGTTTTGCATAAGCTTCATTTAATTTTCGCATAAGCCATTCACGGTGATAAACCAAAACAGCATGTTCTATAATAGCAATTTGACTTTCCCCGGTTTCATGCACGATTTCTTGAATAATTTTTTTGGATCGTCCGGAGATTTTGGCTTGAACAGTCATGTATAACCTTCTTATATTTTAAGTTTTCCATTTGGTATACTATTTAGTCAACTTGGGCTGTAATAAAATAACTCAACCAACTTATTACAAACCACTTAAATCAATATTCTAAGGGATAGAGTTACCCTTTTTTTGAAAAAACCAATGGATCTCCCATCAAAATTACAGAGCCAAAGGTTTGTTAGGCACAAGATCCCGTAAAAATTCAGCGATCGGAATACAAAGGATGTCATCAATTTTTAATCTTTCCTTACCTTGATAAAGAAGAAAAGCTTTGGCTTCAGGATAATCCGTTAAAAAAGCTTTCAATCCTTTTAAATCGTGAGAGAAAACCTTATGAGAACTTTTTACTTCAATAGCATAAAAGCTTTCTTCTCCATAAATCACAAAATCCACCTCCAGATCGGAACGAGTACGCCAAAAATACACCGAAGCCTGCGCTCTACTATAGTCACACCAGGCAACAAGATGCTGGGCGACAAGCCCTTCAAGAACGATACCATCTACAGATAAGCGATCAAGAGGTCCCTTAGGCCGCAAAATTTGAAAAACTCCGCAATCAAAAAGATAAAATTTAGGGTGAGAAGTCAAGCGTCTAGCTGCTCTTTTTTCAAAAACCGGCAGCTGATAAGCAAGTAAAAGTTCTTCCAATATATCAATGTAATTCCCAACAGTAGAACGTTTAATTTCACTTTCACGAGCAATATTGGTGATGTTGAGTATAGAGCCATGAGAAAAAGAAATGACATCCAAAAAACGAGAAAATTGTTCAAGATTTCGTATGAGACCTTCCGCTTGAATCTCCTCTTTAAGATATAAAGAAATATACCCCTCCAAAACACTTTTGGGATCATTCGCATGAACCAATAGAGGAAGCATCCCTCGAAAAAGTGCTTGATCCAAATCAAAATCGCTGCCAAGTTCAGAAGCCATAAAAGGATGCAATGTTTTCTTTAACGCTCTACCTCCTAAAAGATTGGCTCCTGTTCGTTTCAGTTTTCGCGAACTCGAACCTGTCAAAACAAATTGATATCCTTCTTTTTTTTCGATCATGAGATGAACGACATTTAATAAGGCAGGAACTTTTTGAACTTCATCAATAACAACAGTTTTTTTATGAGGTGCGGCTTGTATCATTGAAATAAGCATTTCAGGACGAGCGAGTAAACTTCTTTCGAGCTCCGGCTGCAAAAGATCTAACCAAAGAGCATCGGGATGAATTTTGCGGATTAAAGTTGTTTTTCCAGTTCCTCTAGGCCCAAAAAGAAAATAACTTTCCGTAGGTTCTTGAAAATGACGATGATACAAACTCATACTTTCCCCATATTACAAAACGTCATCGATGTTGGCGTTTTTCCCGTCATTTTAACATCAGCGATCTCATTTTGCAACAACCAAACTTAACAAGCTTACTATTAGCAGGCTAGGAATTCCATTCAAAACAAAATTCAAAAAATTTACAGTTCATAAAGAGAACCTTTCTAAAAAATGCAAACAGATGTTTTTATATTAAGTCTTAAACAACCTTAGACAACAAGAATGCTCAACAGCAATTTAATGATCTGGGAGAATGCTCCCTTCGAGGTAAACAAAAAGTCTTGCATGTCTTTGGAAGCCTTTTTAAATAAGAAATAGGCCGTTAATAGACATCCCGAACATATCGTTTTTGCATGCGAAGGTTTTTGATATAATTTATCGCTTCCTCTGAGGTTAGATGACCTTCTTCTTCTGCTATTCTATGAAGAGTCTCATCCACATCCTTTGCCATTTTCTGAGCATCTCCACAAACATAGAGGTAGGCTCCGTTTTCGAGCCAAGACCAAAGTTCTTTTTTCTTCTCCCTCATCCGATGCTGCACATAGATTTTTTCTTTTTGATCTCTAGAAAAAGCAAGATCCAAAGAAAGAAAATCTTCGTTTTGGAGCTTAGAAAGAAAGTCAGAAAAATAAAAACAAGAAGATTTGTGCCACTCTCCAAAAAAAAGCCAATTTTTACCCTTGGCTTTGGAAATATATCTCTCTTCCAAAAAGCTTATAAATGGAGCCAAACCCGTTCCGGGTCCAATCATAATAAGATCCTGAGACATTGGAGGCATCTGGAACGTATGAGTCGGTTGAATATATAAAGAAACAGGTGTTTTTTCCACTTCTACTAAATCACAAAGATAGTGCGAAGCTACACCATAACGAAGATGATTGGAGGTTGTGTACACTACCTTATGAACTAGAAGATGCATTTCATTTGGATACATGCTCTTAGAAGAAGCAATCGAATAAAAACGGGGGGTTAAAGGAAAAAGATTGGAACAAATTTCTTGCAAAGGAGGGTGCTCAGGAAACTCCTCTAAAAAGTCCCATAAAGCATGATCGGAAGTATATTTCAAAAGGGCATTTTTATTTTCCGGAAGAAGCAAATCTTCTATTCCTGAAGTTGCTTTCTGAAACTCCACCATTTTTCTAACTAAAGTAGTAGGAAACCGAGAAATATTGACTTGAGAAGTGAGAAAAGTTTCGAGCGGAAGCATCTTTTGTTCGATAGGAGAAAACACAAGGGTATCTTTAGGCGAACGAAAGGCAATAAGCGTCTTCTTTACAAGCTCATCCTCATTGATCGGTAAAATGGCCGCACTATCTCCCGGTTTATAAGAAACGGGAAATTGACTGGTATCAAAAGTCAAAAGATAGGTTTCTTTCTCCTCTTTTTTTGTAAGAAGAACTTTTTTCTTCAAATAAACGGTATGAAAAGGAACTGTCATAATACAAAATTTGGTAGACAAAGGGTTTCTAGATTTGTAAGATCCAAAATATAGTCATTTTTTTTATTAAAGGACAAATCATGAAATATTTTTTTCTTATAATCATTTTCTCCATTATAGTCGGTTGTAATGCGACGGATCAACAACGAAACTACATTATATCGAAAACATCTGAGCCAAAAGAAGAAATTTCTCATCATGAGGAAGAAGAATCTCCTTGAGACTTTTTTATAAGGCCCTGGCAATTTTTTGCAGTCCATCCTTTTTTTAACTCTTCCATTTTTGACTTGGAAATACCCCCTAAAAATTCCAAAGCTTGCAAAAATCGGGCTCTGGTTCGTTCTTTGCCTAAAATTTCAGCTGAAGCAAAGCAGGGAGGGCCATTTTTTTTCCCCATAATGGTTCCAAAAAGAATCGGCATAAGAATTTTTTTATGGTTAGCTTGAAAAATTTCTGCCACTAAATGAGAAGCCGATTCAATAGAAAGAGCGCTCCAATCTTCTTTTTCTTCTACTGCTAAAATAATAGCTTAGAGAAGAAAACACACC
>JBAXUO010000129.1:0-4829 GCA_037129625.1 Chlamydiota bacterium | reverse complement strand
TCTCTAAGTGGCGTAGGAGGTCTCAAATTTGGGGGATGGTTTTGTAAAAAAACTTCTTTAGAATCCTCTAAAATAGGTAAATATTTTGGATGTTATTTGGACGTTAGTTACGATTCATTACGTTATCATGTTCAAAAAAACAATACCCCTATAACTTATACGGAAGGGGATTTAGGTCCTGCAGAAGGAATTTCATATACCAAATTTTCAGCTAAAGGATTTTCTTTAGTGGCTCCGGCTTGTTTGGCTGCTGTTCGTTTTGGCGTTTGCCCAAGTGAGAAAAATCCTTTTGGAATGATTCAGCCATATGTAGCTTTAGGTCCTGCCTTTTTTATTGTGAGACAGAAGGGAACTCTTTCTGTAGATGCTCATAGCGCGGATGGAACTAATCTTTCGGTTCTTCTTTTAACGGATAAAAAAATGGTGTCGAAAAGAAAGACTGCTTTTACAGCTGCCTTAGCGGTTGATGCCGGAATACGATGGATGGTTTTAGAAAATTTTTCCGTAGATACTTTTTTTAAATATAGGTTTGCTAAACCTTCTTTTCACATACACAATGAAATGAATTTTCATCCCACTTTACATTTATATAGTGTTCATTTGGGTGGAGCTTATCATTTTTAAAGGAGAGAAAAATGAAATTTATTAAGTTGACAACGCTTTTGTTTTGTACGTTTTTGTCGTTCTGTTTGCCGGTTCATGCTTTTCGTTTTGTAGTTTGTGGGGATAGTCGTTCCGCAACAATCGACCCGCCTTTCAATACAGAGGTTTTAACTTATATTAATTCTCAGATTACCGGTTTACAACCGGTGCCGGATTTTTTGTTTTTTTTAGGAGACAGTGTAAGACGTGCTCAGGTAACAGTTCCTGTTGTCCATTCATATCTACATGATTGGCATGATTTTATGACGAGTACTTTAAATGGAATTCCTCTCTACATGGTGCTGGGAAATAGCGATATTTATGGAGATACCGGTTGGACAGAAGCCAGTGCTCAAGCGGCTTATCAATTAGAATTTAATACCATGCCAGACAACGGACCATCTGACTTATATAAGTATATGACCTACTCCTTTGAATATGGAGAAGGGAACTCTCGTACTTTATTTGTTGTTTTGGATTCTTATTTGGTTTCTGGTGCTACCCACAATGACAACAACATAGATAGTACGCAAATTGCTTGGTTTAAGCAGCAAACAGCAGCTTCTTCTGCTAATCATAAAATGGTGCTTTCCCATGCACCTTTTTTTTCTACGGAAGGTTGGCCTGTAGGTAATGGCGTTAGGCAGATATGGGACAATGCGACTTCATATGAACTTTTCTTCTGTTCCCATGAGCATATTTATTCTAGATGGTCTTTGTATCCAGCCACAGCTACCAAAGGGTTGCAAATTTTATCCGGTACAAATGGAGCCCCAATAGATCCCAATGATAGTTCTCATTATGTTAATAGCAACGCTCACCCTTATTATGGGTACAATTTTGTAGTGGTAGATGTAGAAGGCAACAACATCCTACTTCGAGCTTACGGAGTTACCGATAATGGGGACGGAAGTTTTACTACAAGGCTTATTGACACAGCTAGAGTTGCAAAGTAGTATGTTAAACTACCAAGCAGATGAGAAAAAATGGCAAAGAAAATAATAATTTTCCTAATGGCTTTGATTTTTGTGTCTCAAAGCCATTCCGCTGAAAATATTTCTTTAGACAGGGAAATAGATATTCTTTCAGAAGCTACCTTACAAGAATGGGCAATCCCCGGATTGGCTTTATCGGTCATTCATAAAGGAAAAGAAATTAAAGTTGCAGGTTATGGCGTAAAGCAAAGAGGCACTTTTGATAAAGTCAATTCTGAAACAGTATTTCAAATATGCTCGTTGACTAAAGCTTTCACTGCGCTCGTAGTAAGTATGTTAGTAGAACAGGGGAAATTAGAGTGGGAACAGCCCATTGTAACGTATCTTCCTTCTTTTAAGCTGAAAGTCCCTTATGCGCAAGAAAACATAACCCTACGCGATTTGCTTTCCCAACGAACAGGATTGCCGGGAATTTCCAAGCAAAGCTGGCGTTTGTGGTGGCATACAGGTAGATCTACGCAAGATTTAATGCATCGCTTAAGTTTTGTTGAAGCGGCTTATCCCTTTCGATCTCATTTTAGCTACAATAACATGTCTTATGTGGTTGCTTCACAAGCTATCGCCAAGGTGTCCGGATCTTCTTGGGAAAAACTCTGCAAAGAAAAAATCTTTCAGCCTTTGGGAATGAAGAGAACGAGTCTTTCTCATGCTTTTCTTTTGGAAGATAAAAATGTTGCCTCTGCTCATTTATTGCCTTCACTAAAAAAAGAGCCTATTCCTTGGCAAAATTGGGATAATATGTCTGCAACCGGAGGAATCAATAGCTCTGCACAGGATATGGCCGAATGGTTAAAGTATTGTTTGTTAAATCGAGCGGTTTTTATAACGACGAGATCTCCCCAAGGCCTTTTCGAAGTCGAAGGTTTTCTTGATGAGATTTCAATGCCGGCATGGGCTATTTATACGCACAATCAGAGTATAGTTAATTATGGTTTTGGCTGGATGATGTATACTCTTAACAATCGAGAGGTTTTTTTTCATACCGGTATTTGTGATGGCATGCAATCTATCCTAGCCATTGTTCCTGAAGAATCTTTGGGTATTTCTATTCTTACAAATGAAGCCAGTCATCTGGGAGCCGCTTGTCTACTCAATGGTTTGCTAGATCGCTTTCTTCAATTGCCCAAAACGGATTGGCATCGAAAAGCACATGGTATCATAGAAAATATGGATAAAACAGCGTTGCAACAAAGAAAACATCTGGAGATAAGCCGAGAGAAAAACACGATTCCCACCTTACATTTAGGTGACTATGCAGGGGAATATGTTCATCCGGCTTATGGATCTATCCAATTGAGTATAAGAGGAGATGAAATGCTCATTTCTCTTTTTAGTCATGAGGAGGGTCGATTGAAACATTGGCAAAAGGATGAGTTTGAAATTACCGACGTTCCTTCCGCTTTGCAGCCTCTTTGGTTGTTAGAGTTTCAGTTATCTCCAGACCACAAACAAGTTATTAGTTGTAAAATTCCTGAACTTGGTGTTTTTGAAAAACAGTAATGGACTTTAAAATAGTATTTTGGAAAAACAGGGTCAGACTAGATGGTCTGACCCGTTTTTTTAAATTTTACCAATGGTGGCTACCATCACAGCTTTGATGGTATGAAGACGATTTTCTGCTTGATCAAAAACTTTGGAATGCTTGCTGCGAAAGACTTCGTCAGAAACTTCCATGTCTTTCAGTCCAAATTTTTTGAATGTATCTTCTCCGACATCGGTATTTCTGTCGTGGAAGGCAGGTAAACAGTGTAAAAAGATCGCATAGGGATTTTGGGTCTTTTTCATCATTTCCATGTTGATTTGATAGTCTTTTAATAATTGAATTCTTTCAGCAAATTTAGCCTCTTCTCCCATGGACACCCATACGTCAGTATAGAGAACATCCGCGTCTTTGACGGCTTTTTCCATGTCTTTTTTTTCAAAAAATTCAATCTTTCCACCGGTTGCGTTGGCCACTTCTTTCATTTCTGCTACCAGCTTTTCATTAGGAAATAAAGCTTTAGGGGCTAAGGCTACAAAATGCATTCCCATTTTGGCAGCTCCGATCATAAGGGAATTTCCCATGTTATTTCTAGCATCGCCGACATAAACAAACTTGATTTTATGCAAAGGCTTGTCGATATGTTCTTCGATAGTTAAAAAATCGGCTAGGATTTGGGTTGGATGATCATCATCGGTAAGACCATTCCAAACAGGAACTCCGGCATATTTAGCTAGCGTGTTGATGGTATCTTGGGCAAATCCGCGGAATTCAATCCCATCGTAGTATCGGCCGAGAACTTTTGCCGTATCTTCAATAGACTCTTTTTTCCCCATTTGACTATTGGAAAGGAAGGTGACAGATCCCCCTTCATCAAAAGCAGCTACTTCGAAAGCGCATCGAGTTCTTGTGGAGGTTTTATCAAAAATGAGAACAATATTTTTTCTCTCTAAAGCTTTCCCCTTGATTCCGGCACGTTTTTTTTGTTTAAGGTCATGGGATAAATCCAGTAGATAGCGAATTTCCTCAGGGGAAAAGTCTTTTAATGATAAAAAATGTCTTCCTTTTAAATTAACAGGCATGTGGATCTCCTTGTTTGTGTATAAATTGCACTTTATGTAAGGAGTTTTTTTTTATCAATAGACTTATTGTTAATAATCGCTATGTTTCTTCCCAGGAAAAAGGAAGAATGGGGGAAAGAGAATTTTTTTTATGCTTAAGCATAATCAAACGATCAAAGCCTACAGCCACTCCATACATATCGCTTAGACGCATTTCTAAGGCGAGTAAACATTTTTCATCCAGGGGAAAGGCATCTTTGCCCAATAATTTTCTTTTTTAATTTCCTTCTCTTTTTTGTCTTCAATTTCTTTAATTGCTGATTCATAAGATTTTACAGCCTCTTCCTTTTGAAAATTATAAGCAGTTTCATTGAATTTTGAATTAAATAAACACAATCCTCTTTTTAAAAAAGGTATATACATTTATGGTGAGACTGGAACAGTTAAAAATACATTTGTCAATAATATTTTAATGGAAATGGGATATGATATAATACGATATGATGCAGGCGATATAAGAAACAAATCTATTATTGATACAATTACAAAACATAATATGTCTGATAAAAATATTATGAGCATGTTTCATAAAAAAATCAAAAAAATCGCCATCATTATGGATGAAATTGATGGTATGAATAATGGTGATAA
>JBAXUO010000128.1:0-4837 GCA_037129625.1 Chlamydiota bacterium | reverse complement strand
AAATAAACTTATATTCTTTTCTTTTTTCAGTTTTCTTTGCATCGGAACTTTTTCCTTATCTTCAGATGAGCCTAAGATTGCCGTCCAAAATACCGTTCTTATTCAAATCAATGGAAACAAGATTTCCGTCTTAGATGTCATGAAAAAAATGGATATCATGTTTTATAAAAATTTTCCTGACATGAGAGATTCTCTTCCGGCCCGATTCCAATTCTATACCAATAGCTGGAAGCATGTTCTTGAGGAAATGATTAATACGGAACTAATCCTCATCGAAGCTGAACATAGAGAGCTGAAAGTTACTGATGGAGAAATACGGGAAGATATGGAAACCCGATTTGGTCCCAATATCTTAACCTCTTTAGAAAAGCTCGGTCTTTCCTATGACGAAACGATGAACATGATAAAAAAGGATCTGATTGTAAAAAAAATGACGGGTTATTTTATTCATCTTAAAGCCATGCAATCCGTCCACCCCGAACTCATCCGTACCGCTTATTCCGCCTACTTGGAAACACATCCTGCTTTTGAAGAATGGACTTATCAAATCATTTCTATTCAAGCCCCGGAAGAGCCTTTTCAAAAACATATGGCTGAAAAAGTTCTCGCTCTAGTCCAAAAAGAAAAAAAAGATCCTGATACTTTACTTCCCCTTTTCAAAGAGCTTGAAAAAAACTATCCCTCTAGCGCTATTACCCTTTCCTCAGAATATAAAGTGACAGATAAAGAAGTTTCCGCAAACCATAAGGAAATTCTCACTAAAACCCCTAAAGAAACCTATAGTGCCCTGCAAGTTCAAAAAAACAAAACGGATGGAAAATCACAAGTTCGTATTTTTTACGTAAAGAATCATGAGAACCACAATCCCCCCGCTTTCAATGAAATGGCCAATAACCTCAAAGATGAGCTTTTACAAAAAGCCGTTGCGGATGAATCGGAACATTATTTGTCTAAACTTCGTAAAAATTATGGATATAATGACACATCTTTAAAAACTGCCTTACCTGAGGACTTTCAGCCTTTTAAAATGGAATGAGTCTATATAAGCCAAGTGTCTTGTTAGACTTCTTGCAATCCGTAGGAATAACGCCTAAAAAGGGTCTTTCACAACATTTCCTCATTGATGGAAATGTGATTCGAAAGATCCTTGCAGTTTCTCATCTACAGTCCCAAGACCAAGTTATCGAAATCGGCCCCGGACCCGGGGTTCTAACAGAGGCTCTTTTACAAGCTACCATCTCTAAACTTTATGCTTTTGAAAAAGACGAGCTATTTGGCAAAGAACTCTATCGGCTTCAAAACTCCACTTCTTCTCTCGAAGTTTTCATTGGAGATTTTTTAGAATTCCCCCTGCGGACTCTCTTTTCACCACAAAAACCCTTAAAAGTTATAGCCAACTTACCCTATAACATCACAAAACCCATTCTTCTTCATCTATTCGATCATCATGACTTATTCACTGATCTCGTACTCATGATGCAAGAAGAGGTTGCAAAAAAAATCCTCTCGCCTCCCTCAAACCCGACCTATGGCCCTTTAACACTGATCTCAGAGTTCTATTCCAAAGCAACCATTGTCTGTAAAGTTTCCCCTTCCTCTTTCTTCCCCAAACCAAAAGTTCGCTCAGCGATTGTCCATTTTGTCATGAAAAAACCGCCACTGCTCGAGCCAAAACCTTTTTTTCACATGATCCAAATAGCCTTTCAAAAAAGAAGAAAACAATTAGCGGTAGCACTAGAAACTCTTTTTCCAAAAAAACAAATCCATGAAGCACTAGAACACTTGCAGCTTCCTATAACTCTAAGAGCTGAAGACTTGACTCTAACAGAATTTCTCTCACTTTTTGAAAGAATCTCAAAATAATTTTTTACAAAATCTCTTTACTTTAAAAAGAAAGGTCCCTTGTAAAGGCTCTGACGCAAATAAAGGGTATTTCTTAATCACTTGATTTCCAGAAACAAGATGAAGCTCTCCGACACAATCCCCGACAGAGAGAGGAAACTGGCATTCATGCCACTGGACTTTAGATTGTATCTCATTTTCTTCCGAAGGATAATATTCAATAGTTATATTTTCTCTAAGAGAGGCTTGTAAAGCTTTTTCTCCACCCTCTATCTTATTAGAAAAATGTGTCTCTTTTCCAAACATCTGCCGTGAAATTTTTTGCTCTGCAAATCCGGCTTCAAACATCCTCCTTGCGTCTGCAAATCGCTCCTCACTCTTTTCAGCCCCCATCACCACTGCAATCAATAACCTTCCGTCCTTTTCAGCCGCAGCTACAAGGGTATGTCCCGCAGGAACCGTATATCCGGTTTTTACCCCAATCGCAAAAGGGTAATAAGAAGCGTTGCGCTTCTTAAGCAACCGGTTAGTTTGCGAGAAAATTCTCTTCGGCTGCTTATTGGTTGGAGGACAGGTAAACATTACAGAAGAAACAATTTTACGAAAGGTTGGATTCTGTAAAGCTCTTTGGGTAAGCTTCGCGAGATCATATGCAGTTGTTACATGCGAAGCATCATGCACTCCATGAGGATTGACAAAATGTGTCTGAGTACAGCCCATTCGATTCAAATATTGATTCAATTGCACCATAAATTCCGGTATGGAACCCGATGTCCACTCTGCCAAAACATTCGCTGCATCCCCACCGGAGGCGAGCATCATCCCATATAAAAGAGACTCAATAGAAAGGACTTCCCCTCTTTTAATCCCGATATGAGCGGTGTCCTTTTCTAGGCGATAAGGAATTCTTTTTTTACTTCGAGGGGCGATGGCTATTGCATCGGAAGAAGCTGTAATCTTTGTATCCAAAGCTTGTTTCTTTGTTTCTAAAATGTACAATGCGGTTGCTATTTTGGTTACGCTTGCCGGAAAAGCAGACTCATATCCATTCTTTTCAAAAAGGACTTTTCCATTTTCTGCATTGAGTAGAAGAGCAGACTTAGCAGAGACAGAAACATCCAAAGGTTGTGAATAAACACAAACAGAAAAAAGAAAAAAAAGAGACCAGCGTAACATTTTCATAATATTTCATTTGTGAGGGTTATATCTTTTTAATTCTGCATAAACGGTCTTTTAAAGAAAAGAGAAATGTTATATATATCTAATATTTAAAGACTTATTTTTTTTTAAAACAAAATCTTGACATATCCATACAAACGACTATAGACTAAAGAAGAGGTTAGAGGAGACATTATATTAACATGTTAAATGTAACTCAAATAGAAAATGCTTTTAAAGAATACATGAACAATCTAACCAATTGGGCTCATGATGGCATTATCTCAGTCAATCTTCCTCTTCTTCACGAACTCGACCTTTTAGAGTCCTCTTCTTCTGACACACCAGAGATTGACGACCTCTCCCAATATTTCCATGTTATAGAAAGTGTAGAGAAAGTTACACTTTTTAACGAGCAATTTCTTATTTGGATTATCCCAAAAATAGAACAAGAAAAGCCTATCACCTACGTTGTCATAGCTTTAAATTCCGAAGAAAAAACTCATTTGGAAGTAGTTTTTACCACTTCCGGCGTTTACAATACCCCAAAATATGTATTAAAAGTTCTCCAACACTATCTCCTAGATATGCTAGAAACAGAAGCTACGCTAACAGCTATCGAAAAAAACGACTAGAAAGACACACCAAACATAGTTACGTATTATCAAGAACAGGAAATTTTACTAAATGTAGCAAAAAAATCAACGCTTCCGCTTCTTTAAAGTCAGAATATTTGAAGACCCTTTCCGAACATAGCTCACCTCATCCATGTACTGACGAATGAGAAACACCCCTAAGCCACCGACATCTCTTTTTTCTAATGGAGCCTCCGGATCTAGCGGCTTTTCCCCTAAAAAAGGATTGAAATCCTTTCCTTGATCCTTTATCACAATCTCGATGGAATCCGCAAAACCATGGACCTCTAACTCAACCTGCCCACCCTTACTTTGATACGCATGCAAAATAATATTCACAAGAGCCTCTTCAGATACCAGCTCAATCTTCTTCCATTCTGAATTAGTAAACCCAATTTGCATCGATTGCTGCCGTATCCACAGAAGCATCGAAGGTAACTTCGAAAGCTCAGCTGAAAATAATTGCCTTTTCGTAAATAGCAAGAGTAGCCCTGTAGAGTTTTTTCTCTCTTCTTTCTACCATTCCGAACAAATGGAGTCGACTATTTTTTTAGCGAGATCTCGATATAAAGGATGTGTTGCCGCCTCTTGGGCACTAGAAATCGGTTCCAATTGTCCAAGAGAAAATGATAAAACCGTATGGGGAACCCCAGAAGAATCTACAAAGGCAAGATCTCTTTTAGAATTCTGATCGATATAATCATAATCAACAAAGCCTTCAAATACACTCGGACCAAAAACTACCTTTCCGGAGCTCTTCTCTTGTAATGATACTTGTATCTTAACCAAATCCCGACCTTCACATTCGGTAATATTCTTCTTCGCAGAGCCATCCTCTTTCCTATCATGGCGATAACCCAGTTGCTCCGATTTTTTAGACAAAACTTCGACATGCAACTCATACTCCCCACCTTGATGTACGTAGGAAAAAAAACCGGAAGAGGCAAAAGAGGAAACCAACTCGGAAGTCAAAAAGCCCTCATCATCCCCCTTCACATAAGGAATCGAGAGGCTCGAAACCTCTTTCACCCTCGAGCCGACTTGATATCCGCATCCACTAAGAAATATAGAGAAAAACACTAAAAGATAACGCTTACACATGCTTGTGTTGCTCTAGCCTCTTCCGAGCCATATCCGCAGCCTTCGTCGATGGGAACTTCTTCACCAATTGCCTATAATAGAGCTCCGAAGCCTCTTTTTGA
>JBAXUO010000127.1:0-4855 GCA_037129625.1 Chlamydiota bacterium | reverse complement strand
TTATGTTGCCGAACTAGACTGAAGCCGTCAGGGCTTGCCCTGCGGAAAGTCACTCATTGTCTGTTGCTGTGATTCAGAAGGATATTGAAAAAATTCGTTTTCTAATATCTCTGGGCGCTGATGTGAATTTTTGTGATTCGAATAGAGATAGTGTTTTGCATTTAGTGACAAGTGGCAAGATTGCCAACGGCTGCATTAAAAATGAAATTTTTTTCGAACTGGTAAAGGTGTCTTATCCACTTAAGCTTGATGTAATAGATAGTGGTGGCTCTACTCCCCTTGCTTATGCACTTATAAGCAGAAATAGGGATGTTGTGAGGTTTCTCAAAGAAAAGGGCTTTAGTGAATCTTTGGCTCAAAATTGTATTTTATTAAAAGAATTAGCGCTTGCCTGGGGGATTGAATGCAAGACTACAATGACTCAGCCAGATGGAAAAAAGGTGCAAGTACATTTGGGTGGATCTCTTCATCACGAAACGGGAATGGAAATGCTTAGAGAGTCCTTTCAAGAATTTATCAACGTACATAAAGCTTCATTACCAGGTAATATAGATCTTATTTCTCAATCTTTCATGTCATCGGAAGATCCTTTTAAAATTTTTCAAAGGGTGCGAGCTGGAGATTATGTTCTTTTTTCTGGAGGGCTTCATTCTCATTGCATTTCATACGTTATAAATAAGTACCAACTGATGGTTTCTAATCGAGGGCTCGGACGAAAGGCTGAAGCTATTGCTCTCTATCAATTAAATCCTTCGGATTGTACTCAAGTGCTCATTCAAAAGTTAGCCGATCATTATGATAGCATTGCTTCATTTGAGCGAATGATTAAAGAGCTGCATCTAGTTACAGAAAACAGTGGAGTTAAGAAGAAGGATCAAAATGCCCCAAACTGTCTTTGGGCAAGTCCTAAAGCAGCTCTTCATGGATTGCTTGTTGAGTGTTATCCTAGAAATGAGGCTTATAGAATTTATAAAATGTATACAAGTTTTACTAGGAGATACTTTCTGGAAAAATGCCCTCCTATGTTACTTCAAGCTCATCCGAATCTAATGAATAAAATAGAAGCTAAGAGAAGACATCGCATCACCCTTAAAAAGAACTAGAGCATAATTTTGGTATAGAAAATGTAAGGAAGGAAGGGTGCTTGCACCCTTCCTTCCGTTGAAAACAGAGTTATTTCTTTAGTAGAGTAGAAACAAAGTTAATTCCAGATCTTACGGCATGAGAAGCATGGTGAATTCCAGCTTTTACAACATGAGAAGCAAGGTCTTTTCCAGATCTTACGATATAAGAAGCTAAGGCAATTTCACGTTTTCCAACATGAGAAACTAAGGCAATTCCGACAGGTATAGCTACTGCAAGGAATACGCCTGCTTTTATCATTGTCTGATTGGTCTTTACTTGTGAGTTTGTTATGTTGCGAATCCACCAATTTTTCTTAGCTTTAGATGCATTTTCTTGTCGAATTTTTCTATTAGCTAAGACACTGCCTGGTGTGTGAATTAGAGCTGAGCCGAGGCCTTTAACTTTTCCTAAGATGGTATTTGCATGAATAGCATTAGAAAATCCCAAGGTTTGAAGGGGTTTTTCAGCTAGATAAGGTGTTTGGATTAGGTGAGCGCTTTGTAGTTTTTCTTTTATTGCTCGTAAAATTTGCATAAATAATTCTCCTTAAAGATTAAAATTGTAAATTTGCAGATCTAATTTAACTAGCTTATGCATTTTTGGCAATTGATAAAATTAATTATAAAAGTAATTGTAATAAGTTTTTTTAATTAATAAGAACGTTGTTACAGATATCGAGTTTCTTCGAATGCTTCTTTTATCTTGAGAAATTTGGAAAAAATTTCTAGTATTTCCTTCATGATTCATTTTAAGAAAAATCTTTCCCTTTTATTAAATTTTATCGGGATGGTCACTTTGTCAGCCCCTCTTCTTCTATTAGCCAGCACTCAAGATGTCCAAAGAATCCTTTCTTCTATGACTGTTGAGGAAAAAATCGGACAGCTTTTTATGGTGCCCGCTTGCCCTATGCGAGGAGAGGACCATCAAAAAGATCTAGAAAGATTGATCCATGATTTTCATGTTGGAGGCGTGATTGTAAAACAAGCCACTCCAGATAAACAAGTCGCTTTTTTGGATATGCTCCAAACCATGTCTAAAGTATCTCTTCTGGTGGGCATAGATGCCGAGTGGGGCCTCGGCATGAGAATGAAAGAAACGATATCATTTCCGAAAAATATGACTTTAGGTGCTATCAAGGACGAAAAGGATCTTTTTTCTTTAGGTCAAGAAATCGGAAGAGAGTGTCGTCTAATCGGAGCCCATATCAATTTTGCCCCGGTCGTTGATGTAAACGTTCAACCTAAGAATCCGATTATTGGAATGAGATCTTTTGGAGAAGATCCAAATGTCGTAGCTAGAAAAGCTTCATGCCTTATGAAATGTTTACAAACCCATATGCTAGCAATCGTTAAACTTTTTCCGGGACTTGGGGATGTGATAGTAGATTCTCATGAGGATTTACCTGTGGTTCAACACTCTTTAGAAGAGTTTTGGAGTATCGACTTAATTTCTTTTCAAGAACTTATCAAGCATAACGTCTCGTGTATTATGAGCTCCCATTTAGTAGCCGTAGCTTTTGATAAGGTCCCCTGTACTTTTTCAAGAGTTTTGATTCAGAATATATTGAGAGAAAAAATGGGGTTTTCCGGTCTGATCATCACCGATGCTTTGAATATGAAAGCTCTTCGAAACTATTTTCCAATAGAAGAAATCGGATGGAGGGCTCTTCAGTCCGGGCATGATATATTGCTGTACGGGGATCATATCGCACCGAATGTGGATGAGATCCTACGAGAGGAGGTGCCAAGGGCTTATCAAAGGATTTATCAAGGTGTAATTCATCATGAAATTTCAATGAAAGAATTAGATAGCCATGTCTTTCGAATATTAGAGGCTAAAGATCGGTTAGGAATATTACAAAGAAAACCTTTGATAAAAAAGGACCTTTCTTCTTTGCAGTCTATAGAAGCCATGCAGCTAAAAGAAAAACTGTATTCTCGGGCAATGACGTGGGTGGGGAACCCATATATCTTACAACCCAAGGAAGGAAAGATAGGGGATCTGGAAATTGGGCACAGTAAAAACAGGGTGGTATTTGAGGGACTTCAAAAGCAGGGTTTCGTTTCTGAACTATCGTCTTTGGAAAAATATACATGTGTGGTTGTAGCTATATATTCCTTAGATCCTAGGCAAGAAAACTTTGGAATGTCTTCTGCAACGCTAGAGTCATTACAAAAACTCTCAAGCCAAATTCCTGTCATAGCGGTTGTTTTTGGCACTCCGTATGTTTATCCTGTGTTATCTTTTCTGCCATCGATCCTGATGGCCTATGAAGAAGAAAAAGAAGCTCAATTGGCAAGTTTGGAAGTTCTTTTGGGACGACGCCAAGGAGAAGGGGTTCTTCCCATTTACAAGAAGATAGTTAAATAGATTCCAATCTTTTTATAATTTCTTGAAGGTATATATAGAGAAATGTTTTTGGGAATTAAAAAGGCCTGAGAAAGTATTTCTACTTCCCCAGACCTTAGGTGTTTCCTATGACTTTTTCTTCT
This sequence comes from Chlamydiota bacterium, assembly GCA_037129625.1. Classification (GTDB taxonomy): domain Bacteria; phylum Chlamydiota; class Chlamydiia; order Chlamydiales; family SM23-39; genus JBAXUO01. Next base: position 1,238 of record JBAXUO010000127.1, on the reverse strand, counting down.
TGTCCTCTTCATCATCGAGGATTTCTACTTCAGCATCTTCCATGGGAGGCTTTTTTTCAGCCCCTGCAGAAGAAGGCTCTGCATGAGGAGGGGCCTCTTGGCTTGCTCCTGCATGTTTTTGGAGCTCTTCTCCAATCTTTTGCATATGGAGCTGCAGCTCGCTAACAGCTGTTTTTATGGCTGAAGTATTATTGTCTTTCAATGCCGTTTTTACAGCATCGATTTTGCTTTGGATATCAGCTGAAACATTAGAAGGAATCTTATCCTTAAATTCTTGAAGGGACTTTTCAGCTCTAAAACATATAGCATCCGCTTCATTTTTGGTTTCGATTTCTTCTTTTCGGGCTTTATCTTCTCCCGCATGTTCTTCGGCTTCTCGGACTTTTCGTTTGATTTCTTCTTCGTTTAAACCTGATTTGGCTTCAATACGAATTTTTTGCTCTTTTCCGGTTTGTTTATCTTTAGCTGATACGTGCAGAATGCCGTCAGCATCGATATCAAAGGCTACTTCAATTTGAGGGAGCCCTCTTGGCGATGGGGGAATGTCGCTTAAATCGAAACGCCCAATTTCTTTATTGTCTTTTGCCATAGGCCTTTCTCCTTGGAGAACGACAATGGTCACAGCGGGTTGGTTATCTGAAGCTGTGGAGAAGACTTGCTTCTTTTGGGTCGGGATAGTGGTATTTCTTTCGATAAGAGGAGTCATGATGCCTCCTAACGTTTCGATACCTAAAGTGAGGGGAGCAACGTCAAGAAGAAGGATATCTTTGACTTCTCCGGTCATGACGCCACCTTGTATAGCGGCTCCGGCAGCTACGGCTTCATCCGGGTTGACCCCTTTATGAGGAACTCTTTGGAAGAGATTTTCGACAAGTTGCTGAACAGCGGGCATACGGGTCATCCCACCGACCAATATAACATCGTCGATATCTTTTGTAGTAAGACCGGCATCTTTTAGAGCTTTCAAGCAGGGCTCTTTGGATCTGTCAATGAGATCTTGACAGAGGTTTTCCATTTTTGCCCTGGAGAGCGTTAGATTAAGGTGTTTGGGTCCGGAGGCATCCATGGTGATGAAATTGGCGGGTCGCAGAATGTAATTATGTTTGCACGTGATCTTTGCCTTTCGTATGCTTCCGATCCGTCAATCACCGATCTGATCAACAACAGGGAGATATGGCTATACCTCATGGTCAATCCCGATGGAAGGGTGAACCTGGTCCGTTATAACAGCAACGGCG
>JBAXUO010000126.1:0-4941 GCA_037129625.1 Chlamydiota bacterium | reverse complement strand
AATTAGTTTTTTTGATTGGATTTCTACCAAAGACTAGCGGGTTATGGATATATGGTTTTTTTTAATTAAAATTTAATCCAACCAACCTAAGGAATAAACTATTTGATTGCATCAGAGAAATACCCAAAGACTCCATGATGGGTTTCCTGATAGAACACTGACTGTGAAAAATTATATATATTAATAACCGTAACTCTTCTTCGTTACGCTATAGGTGTATAGTCCGCAAACGCCGAAAGAATTTGCTCTGTCCTCTTTGGAATCGCACACAAATACTGCCGACCGCTCTGCTCAACAATCATCTCCATCTTTGAAAGTTCAAACAGAACTTCTCTCACCGACACCTTTCCAACTAACTCCCTCTCACGCAGCCGTCTAAGAATCTTGAAATGTATACGCATAGCCAAAAGAACCACAAGGAAATAACCCCTAACAGCATCCTCACTGCCCAAGTACGTTTTATCAGCCTCCAAATCATTCTTCATAACATCAAAAGCCTGCTCAATCTCCTCTCTACCCTTATACTGCTCATACACCACCTGAGCTGAAGTATCCAGATCAGACAAGATACCAATAACGCCTGCCAAACGCTGCTCCAAACGATAATCGTCCATAGACAGTTTACCCTCTGCCACTCTGCTGAGCAAAAAATTCTCCTCCTCACCCCGCAGCTGCGGGTCCTCAAAAAGATACAAAAAACCATACGGTTTCTTGCTCTTCTTGAAAAACGCAATATTTCTTTTCCGATAACAAAATGCTCCAGTCATCTTTACGGAAGAGGGCAAAAGCTTCGAGTTTTTCTTCAGAGCAGCGATATAATGTATTTTTTGTTTCTTGAAGTCAAGCAGCATTTCATAATCCGTGAAGCCGCGATCCATGATAAAGCCTATGTCCTTGTTGGGGAACCGGTCGAGAAAGTACTTGATAATTTTTGTCTCCTTCATAGATCCGTAAAAAACATCAATGGCTATGGGAAGATATGTGCTAACTGAGAAGGCCATAGCTACTTTGATCTGGTTTGTCTGTTCCCACTCTGGGTTGTAGCCTCTTTCAGCGAACTTTAGCCTTTTGGAGTAGGAGAGGACCGATGTTAAGTCATAGAAGAGCATGCCGCCTTCCGATGATAGTTTGCCGTAGAGTTCATAGGTTTCTGCCACCATGTTTCCAATGTGGGCAAGTACGTTTGATACATGTTTGGGCGAGAGATCTACAGTCATTTTTGTGGAGTGGTAGGTTTTTTCCCATCGAGATTCTGCCAAGCGTATGGGGACGGGGTCTATGGCACGGATGATTGAGAGTGCAAGTAACTCCTCTTTGTATGGTGTATTTTTGAGTGGATCGGTTAGATCTGAGGATAGCGTATGGCAGAGTGTGGAGTTGCCATACTCGTATATTTTGGTGGTTGAGAATGGGGTTCTTGGGTGCTTGGGTATATAGGTTCCATCTGACGCTATGGAGCCTAAGAGTTCTGTTGATTTGACGGGTTTTTTGCGTTGTTTGTTCCATCGGCATTTTTGGCGGTAGACATAGAAGTGCCCTTTTATTTGCCTGAGTTCTATGTGTTTTTCTTTAGTTTTCATCTTCTCAAATGCGTCGAATATTGGTTGAGGAAGCGGTTGCATATAGCGTAATTATAGCGTAACTGTCTTTTAATATTTGTGCTTAAATGCCAAAAGGAAATAGAAAACAGCCTAAATATCTCGATCTATGGCGTAAAAGGCAGAGTTACGGTTAATAAAATCAACCTAGCTTTTTAGGTTGTTTATTCGACCAGATAGGGGGAGGTGAAATCATGGTTAAATGGAGTAGAGCGTGGCGGGCTGCAGGTGCTTTGCTTGGCTGGAGTATTGTATGGGGCTTTTTTAGTTTAATAATTACTGGTGTAGGGTTTTTTTTAATTGCTAGTTCTTTAACTCCTTTGCTTAATTATTTTGGCGAGTTCTTTAACGGGTTCTCCGCTGCGGGTCCAAGCAACGTCGGAAATCTACCCAGTATATCTTATGGCGGCATAGTGGGTGGCTTTGCATTGATAGTAATTGGGTGCTTCATCTATGTATTGGGGGTTGTGGCGTCTTTCTTTAAAGTAAATGCAGAAATAACCTCTGAAGAAGTAAAAAAGCAAATCGAAAAACTCGGATTAACAGCAGCACTCCCAGATCCCATACCAAGAGAAGCGAGCATTCCCACTCCTTTGCCAAAAGAAGCAAACCTTCCAGGTCCTATACCAAGAACTGGCGGGGCTGGAATAACTTGCCAGACTTGTGGCAGTCCGTTAAGGTACATTCAACAGTATCAGCGATGGTATTGCGACAAAGAGGGTAAGTACCTATAGTCTTTCCAACAAACTCTTCTTTTTTATAAATGCCGTATACTCGATTCCGACTATACTACCCCCTTATTATGACTTGATTTTATTACTACCCTGTCTTATCCTGAATATTTCCATAATATATGGTCTGAATCGTGTAAACTGCTCTGAGAAGTCCTTTCAGGTGTCATTTAAGATGGATTTCTCGTTGGGTTGGTTGGTTGGATTAAAATTTAATCCCAAACCCAAACAAACGGAAAATCCTTTTGGTAACTGCCAACTATTAGTTTGCATTTTAACAACCACTCGGGTCTTGAAACAAAAATGACTTTGTTATTGTTTCGCTACATCCACATACATTTAAGAAAGCTTGAACCCGCTTCTAGGTGTTTAGGTGTAAGTAATGAGAAAGAAAGAGCCTCATCAGCCCCACACGTTGGGAGCGCCGTCATCTCAGGAGATACCAATAAGGGGAGCAGAACCAAACCAGACCCCTTGTCCAGTCTGCGGCAAAACCTTCAAGACCAACTCAGAGATGGATGGGCAGGTGGATTCGCAATAATTGGGGAAAAGAGTGAGAGTCTCTTAATTTTTTTCAATTAAACTTTATAAGTGTAGTAACTATTACGATTTTTTAAAAAGTGAGTTGAAAAAGGCATGTTTGAGGAAGAGGAAGAAGGGGAAGAAGAGTTAACCGAAGAAGATTGGGAAGAAGAGGACTGGTAAATATATGGAAACTATGATTGTCTGCATTTTTCCATGCTTTATTTGTTCATGATAAAATAGTCAAAAAGGTAGTTAGGCAAAAAATATATAAAAAGCTAATGATGCTATAACGGTGAATGAATATGGATATGAAATATTCTTTGACGCGTCCGTCTCGTCGCTTGACGTCTTCGCTCCAGCCATTATAGAATGGAAATCGCTGTTAAAGCTTGCTTATCCCCCTAAGAAGCTTTCTTCAAGCCAATTTTATGTATCAGAGAAAAATAGGGAACGTACGGGAAGCTTCCCTATACTGGCAACGTAAGGCTTTTGTGAAGGGTATTTAGGCATCCGCTACACTATAGGAAGAGATGTTTAATGCCGAAGACTAAAGCCATAATTAAGATTCAGAACATTGTTACTTCGGCCACTTTAAATCAGAAAGTTGACTTAAACGCGGTTGTGAATAGTTATCCAACCGCAGAATATCGTCCGGACAGGTTTCCCGGATTAGTGTTTAGGCTTAAGAGACCGAAGACAGCCACGCTGATTTTTAGTTCTGGTAAAATGATTTGTACAGGAGCAAAATCGGGAAAGGACTCCCGCAGAGCAATCATGAAAGTTGTTAAAGAACTGAAAATGGGCGGAATAATCATTGTTAGCAAGCCAGATTTGAAGATTGTGAACATCGTTGCTTCTGCAAGTCTAGGCGGACAGGTAGATTTGGAGAAGACAGTTTCCACGCTTACAAAAACGATGTATGAACCGGAGCAATTTCCAGGCTTGATCTACAGGATGGACGAGCCTAAGGTGGTCATACTGATATTCGCAAGCGGGAGCCTTGTTTGTACCGGGGCGAAGAAAGAACAGGACGTTTATGACGCAGTGCATAAGCTTCATGTAATATTGGAGGAACAAAACCTCATATTCTACGAATAAAACTTACCATTCCAGAGAAGAACTAACGAAAAAGAGCATCCATGGAATACTGAAGAGGAAAAGAAGGACTTATTATCTTTAATCGTTGAGTATAATGATGTCGATAAGGCTGTTCTTAAGTTCCTTGAATGTAAAAATTGTTGGGTAGAGTGATATGGAAAACTTTGGAAGATTAAGTAATAAAGTTCTCAGTAGAACCTGCCCCTGCGGCATCGTATTTGAAACGTATGATCCAAAAAAAGTGCACCATTCAAACAAATGTAGGGCAAGTTACGTTAGGAAAAGAAATGGAGCCATGATAGTCCAAAGAACGAAACTAAAGCGAAAAAAATAGACGAGAAAGTAATAGGCAGGGTTTTAGCTGTTAATTTAGACAGCAGCAATGGGTATAAACATACGAGCAATGAGTATAAACATAAGAAAAGAGGTAAATGAAAATGTGCCAATTAAGAGCAGGTTTAGTTAAAAACTGCCGCAGGTGCAAATCGTCTATTCGACTTAATTGCCCGATTAGAAAGAAAGTGAAAAAGAAAACCTACATAAACACCAAGAAGAAGGGCGAAAGTAAATAACAACTAAGAAGAGTGAAGCCAAATAACAACCGAGAAAAAATTGAATTAAACTAATCAGCGTGTGCGCTGAAAACTAGCTTCACTTTCAGAAAATTGCCAAGTTTATATCTAAGAATGTGTCCTGACACCCTTACCGAATCACAATATGTTCTAATGATAAAGAGAGAACGGATTTAGTGTTTCTATCAGAAATATGTTTAAATGAGCGTTGAAAATTGAGCGAAGTTCAGCTGAAAGTTCTGGATTCCAGACAGAGAGATGTGTCAAGAGGAATCGCTAGAATAGACCAGATAACAATGCAGAAGTTAGGGGTTTCATCTGGAGACGTAATAGAGTTCTCAGGGAAGAAAAAAACGTCGGCGATCGCTTGGCCAGCGTACTCTGAAGACCAGGATCCAAACGTTATGCGAATCGATG
>JBAXUO010000125.1:0-5006 GCA_037129625.1 Chlamydiota bacterium | reverse complement strand
TATCTTCAAACTTCCATTTTTCCAGTCGATTTTCTCCATGATTCAGATGAAGTCGCAATGGACGCCAACGCTTGGATTTCAAAAAAAACTTCCGGTAAAATCACAGGCCTTATACAAAAAAAAGATCTGACCCAAGACACCCGTCTTCTTTTAGTCAATGCCGTCTATTTCCTCGGTGGTTGGTCTTTTCCCTTCCAGTCTAGTAACACTCAAAAGGATTTTTTTTACACCTCCTCTCATGAGAAACAAGAAGTCTCCATGATGAGCCAAGAACATAATTTCCCTTATTATGAAGAAAATGGACTACAAATCGTAGCCCTTCCTATCAAAAATAGTACTATTCTCTGTCTTTTAGTTCTGCCCACCCTATCTTTAGATTCTATTTCTTTGAGCGCTGAGTCCCTTTCCCACTGGATGAACCACCTCTGTTCAGAAAATGTCTATCTGAAAGTTCCCAAATTTACCTTCTCCTCGCGTTTAGATTTAGAAAAAACCCTAGCTTCGATGGGAATGAAAAAAGCCTTTTCCTCTACTGCCGATTTTTCCTCCATCGATGGAGAAAGGGATCTTTTCGTAAGTAAAATGCTGCATCAAAGTTATATCCGTTTTGAAGAAACCGGAATAGAAGCGGCAGCAGCCACCGCCGTTATAATGAACATGACCACTTGCTGGCAAAAAAATCCTCCCATCTTTTTTGAGGCAGATCATCCATTTCTGTTTTTACTCGTGGACAAAAATAGCCAAGTTATTTTATTTATGGGTAAAGTAGAAAATGCTGCGACAAAATGAACTCACCTTTTATTGACTTTTTTGGATATTCAGATATTGGACCTGTCAGGTCCAATAATGAAGATACTTGGGTCTGTCTACCGGAGCATAATTTTTATGCTTTAGCAGATGGAATGGGAGGCCATTTAGCTGGAGAAGTTGCGGCAAAAGAAACAACCGACCATCTTTGTGATCTAGCTTCCCATTTCTTGCATTCTGAAAAAAAAGTTTCTCTACCTCTAATCATTTCAAAACTTCGATTCTCTATACAAAAAGTCAATACTCGAGTGTATGAACTTGGACAAGCTTACCCACAATTCCGAGGAATGGGAACCACTTTGTGTTGTTTATATTTTTATTCTAACACGGCTATTTACGCACATATTGGGGACAGCCGGATCTATCATTTTCGCCAAAAGCTTTTTCAACTCACCGAAGACCATTCCTTGCTCAATAAGCTTCTCGCAGATAAAGAAACAACCAATCAAAAGGTTTTAAAATCGTGCAAGAACGTCATTACAAAAGCTATTGGGACCACCTCTTATGTTGATCCTGAGATTTCTCATTTGACCATCGAACCAAAAGATCTCTTTCTTCTCTGCTCAGATGGACTATCCGATTATGTACCTGGCACAGAAATTACCGATATCCTTCAAGCCTCCGCTTCGATTCAAGAAAAAGGAAAAAATCTCATTAACCGCGCCAAAGAAAAAGGTAGTCGTGATAATATGACTGTAATTCTTCTTGAGGTAAAGGGCTTTGATGATAACAAAAAAAATATACTTAGATAATAACGCAACCACTGCACTGGATCCAAGAGTTCTTCGTGCCATGCTATTAGAATTGGAAGGAGCCCCTTCCAACCCCTCTAGCATTCACACCTATGGTCAAAGGGCAAAACAACTCCTCTATAAAGCTCGAAAAAACATAAGTACTTTTTTTAATGTAAACCCCGATGAATTGATTTTCACATCAGGTGGAACCGAATCGGTCAATACAGCGATACACGGTCTTATGCATTCTCATTCCACTGGTCATATTATTTCGACCTCTATAGACCACTCTTGTGTATTTCAAACACTGACTCTTTTGCAAAAACAGGGGTATGATCTTACCTTTTTGGAAGTGGGTCTGAAAGGCGCCCCGGAATTGTCTCAAATTGAAAATGCTATTCGACCCGACACAAAACTGATAGCTCTTTCTATCGCCAACTCAGAAACCGGTGTCATGATCGATCTAGAACCTATCGCCGCTTTATGTTTAGAAAGAAAAATTCCGCTTGTTCTTGATGGGGTAGCTATTTTAGGAAAAGAGATTTTTTCCATTCCGAAAGGTGTCTCTGCCATGTGTTTTAGTGCGCATAAAATTCATGGTCCGAAAGGCACAGGGCTACTATTTCTTCGTTCGAACGCTAAATTTTCTCCTCTCATCTTAGGGGGGCCCCAAGAAAATAATCGTCGAGCCGGAACGGAAAATCTAGCCGGCATTTTAGGTTTTGAAGAAGCCGTTGCTATTCTTAAAGAAACCCAAGAAAGTTATATACCCAAAATACGAAAGCTAAGAGACTATTTTGAAAAAACCCTTCAGGGTATATTTCCGCATATCATTATCAACGGGGAAGGGCCTCGAGTTTGCAATATAAGTAATTTGAGCTTTCTGCATGTGAATGGAGAGAATCTTCTAATTCAACTCGATCGCAATGGAATTATGGCAAGTCACGGTTCGGCCTGTTCTTCAGGGTCCATTGAGCCCTCACGGATTCTTTTGAATATGGGCATACCCCGAAAACAAGCTAAAGGAGCGGTCCGGTTTTCTTTTAGTCGATTAACGAGCCAAGAAGAGGTAGACACTTGTATAGAAGTGTTACGAACTCTTATCCCTAAGCTTACTATGGAGTAAAACCTTTTCCGGTGGAAAGATTTGGCTGATTATCACTGGATAAGTAGCCAAATCTATCTTTTTTTGGCACATTTGGCTGATTATCCTTGGATAAATAGCCAAATGTGGTATAATTAAGATAAATAGGTAGGCCTTATGATTGTCGGACGTACAAAAGAAAAAAAGCTGCTCCATCAACTACTCCATTCGCCAAAAGCAGAATTTCTTGCAGTTTATGGAAGAAGAAGGGTTGGAAAAACTTATCTCATCCATGAATCTTGCAAAGACCAAGGACTTTATATCGAAATCACCGGCAGCAATAAATCCAACAAACAACAGCAACTGAAAAATTTTCACCGTGAATTTTCTGTTCTTTGTTCTTCCCATTCTTCAGCCCCTAAAGATTGGAGCGAAGCTTTTGATCGCCTTCTTCTTTTTTTTCAAACTATTGATAAAAAGAAAAAAATCATCCTCTTCTTCGATGAGCTTCCCTGGCTAGCCTCTCCCAAATCAGGATTTCTTTCTGCATTGGACTATTTTTGGAATCGTCATTTCTCTCGCATGGAAAATGTATTCGTCATTATTTGTGGTTCTGCCGCTTCTTGGATGATTCAAAAAGTTATCAATGATAAAGGAGGTCTTTACGGCAGACTTAGCGCAGAAATACGTTTACTGCCCTTTTCTCTTTCAGAAGTCGAGGAATTCTTATTGGCTAATCATATTTCGATGAACAAAAAAAGCATCATTGAACTCTATATGGTATTGGGAGGGGTGGCAAAATATTGGACCCATGTCATCAAAGGATTATCTCCGGCTCAGATCATTAATCAAAATTGCTTTACTCCCCAAGGTCCCCTTTTTCTCGAATTTTCACGATTGTATCAATCTCTATTTGATAACCCTGAAAAACATATTAATGTAGTGAAGGCTTTAGCTAAAAAAAGACATGGCCTTACGCAAATCCAACTTTTAGAAGCTGTCGCCTTGCCTTATGGAGGATCCTCTTCTCTTTTATTGGCCGAACTTGAAGCCTCCGGTTTTATTTGTAGCTCCTCTCAATTCGGGAATGAAAAAAAAGAAAAAAAATTTCGATTGATCGATGAATACTCTTATTTTTACCTTTCTTGGATTGAAAAATATAAAAGTCAAATACTTCAAAACGCTGATCCCCATTTTTTTCAAAAGATTCAACCTTCTAGCTCTTGGGCTACATGGGCCGGATATACTTTTGAAAATATTTGCTTAAAACACATGGAAAACATAAAAAAGGCTCTTGGCATTTCCGCTGTAAGCACAATAGAATACCATTGGTCTTCTTTAGAAAAAGGAGGGGCAGAAATAGATCTACTGATTGATCGTGCCGATAATTGCATCAACCTTTGTGAAATTAAATTTTGTAAAAATGAGTTTGAAATTACGGCTTCCTATGCAAAAGAGCTCGCTAGAAAAAAAGAGCAATTCCTAAAAAAAACAAAATCTCAAAAAAATATATTTATCACTTTAATTACACCTTATGGAGCAAAAAAAAACTCACATTATCTAGAAATTATCGATCAAGAACTCACTATGGAAAATCTATTTTAATCTCTATGGGCGCTAGAACAGCGCCCGACAGATTTTACTCTTTTTCCTTTTTGCAACAGCAGCCACATCCCTTATAGATATGCTTACAGAAAAAGAAGGTGATAGCATAAAGACCAGAAAGGCCAACTAGGATATACACTAAACGTGCAATCGCCGGATACATTCCCAGATAGACCTGAATCATGTCCATTTGGAATAATCCATATACACCCCAATTCAAAGCACCTATCACTATCAATAAAAGAACAATAAATCTAATTACTCTCATTTAGCAACCTCCAATAAATAATTGCGTCTTATTTCCGAACATAGTAAAAACCAAATTCCCTGTCATCATTTTTTTTGAAAGAACCAAAAGTCATTGACCCTCAGCTCATTTTCTTGTATTCTTACCAGGAACAAACCCCAATAATTTAATATGAAAGAAAAGCCCTGTTTTTCATTGCATAATCTAGAACAACTTAGCCGTATCCGGTTATCCGACGAGGAAAAAAAACAGTTCCCTAACGAAATTGAAAGAATTCTACAGGCCGTCGCTACCTTAGATGAAGTCGACACCTCCGATATCCCCCCTTGCCGTTTCATCTCTTCGTTCCCCATCAATGTCCAAAGAGAAGACCTCGAAAAACCAACAGACAACTCTTTCATCGATACCTTTTTCTCTAACGCCCCCTCTCTTGTAGGCAGAATGATAAAAACGCCACCGGTAATGAAATCTTAAAAGGAGCTCTTATGCACACCCTGTCAGCCAAAGAACTTCGTAATCAGTTTGTCGA
>JBAXUO010000124.1:0-5047 GCA_037129625.1 Chlamydiota bacterium | reverse complement strand
GTCTCCAAGCGAGATGGATCGGAAAAAAGAAACGGGGAGGCGTAGTAATCGGTCCCAAAGAGCCGTTTGTAATGTAATGTTCATCCGCATTTGTAATTGAAGCCCTGCAAAAGAACTAAGGAAGGAAAAAATTCCATAGCTAAAGGCAGCAACAAATAATCCAAGGCTTACTTGATAGAGAAGACTTTTATCTAGTATGGGTATAATTCGATTGAAAATGACCGAGTTGGCAAAAGGGATGTATAAAGAAAGAATAATCGTAATAATGCTAAATATGCCCCATTGTAAAATGGTTTTCCCTTTGCCTTGTAAGAATATCGAAAAAAGTTCTCGCAAAGAGACTTTTTCATGAAAAAATGGGGGATAAAATTCATAAGCTTCCGTAGATAGTTTATGAACGTTGTCAGCTCTGACTTTTTCTCTCGTTTGACTTAAAGGGTCTATGGCTTCATATCCGTTTTTTTGAGGAAGAAGAACAATCACACTTTGGTCTTTTTGCAGGAAGGAAAGAAGCGGGCCACAGTCCTTTGTGAAGAAGTTTTTGTCTAATTGGATTTTTCGATATCGGACATAGGAATATTCACAGATTTCTTGGAGCATAGAAAGCGTATTTTCGCTTTGTTGAAATTTAGATGGAATCCTCCAAGGTATTTTTGTGACCTGTTCAATTATGCGTAAGGCTTGGAGTAAAGGATGCGTCGGTGTGAAAAAATGAGTCAGAGATCGTTTTTGAAAAATCGAATAAATCTTTTTGAAAGTATCTTGAATAATTCGATTTTCTATTTCTTTTTTTTCGATACTTCTTTGTATTTCTTTCTCTTTCCCTTTTTTTTCGGAAAGGATGTAAAGGGATTGCAAATACAATCGGAAATTGGCAAGCGCCGGGACTAAAGTATCTTTGGTTAGAAGCTCTTCAGTAAAGTAGGTTTGTACCCGGCTTTCTTCTTGTAATTTTAACCACGCTTTATGAGATAGAGGGATAGGCGGGGACGAAGAGTCGATGGGAATAGAAGATTCTCCAAGAAATCCAAAAGATCCTTGTTCAACTTTAACCCAAAGCATATTCTCTTTAGTCAAATGAGTGAAAAATCCTCCCACGTCATGATTTTTTTGACTATCAGGAATTAGAGTTTCTTTATTAGGGGCTAGGAAAAAGGAGATGGCGTCATTAGGAATCGCAATGATTTCATCGTACATTCTTTTAATCCAAGCATTGATGTATTTAGTCGTTTCCGTAACTAGTTTTGGGTTGCTTGGAAATTTTTCTTGCAACTCTGAAAAAGGAATTTTTCGTAAGGTCGTAAAGCCGGAAACCTTGGTAAAAAAAATAGACTCATGAAATTCATTTTTTAGAGGAAGAAAAAATTGGTCCTTTTCAAAAGATAAAAGAATTTTACAGGGTTTTCTTTTGTTATCTATTTTTTCCTCAATATAAATACCGACTGAACCCTCTTCTACGAGCCAAAAACAGTCGGTTTCCGGGTCTAGAAAAGTCGCTTCATCATATTGTGTTTTTTTTCCAAGTGTAGAAAGGGTCATAATGAAGATCCTTTGGTCGCAAAGAGCTTTTGATAAAGCCCATCAATAGCTTGGAGTTCATGAGGAGTTCCTTTTTGAGAAATTTTTCCTCCTTCTAGGACAAGAATTTCATCACAATATTTAATAGTGCTCAGCCGATTCGTGATTAAAAGGCAACTGCAACCTCTTTTTTGAATATTTTTAATAATTCTTTTTTCTGCTATGTAATCTAAGGAAGAAGTGGATTCATCTAGAAAAAGTATGGTGGGATTTTTTACTAGAGCTCTTGCTATTTCTATTTTTTGTTTTTGGCCTCCGGAAAGATTTTTTCCTTCTTCAATAATTTTAAAGTGATAACCTTCTTCATATTTTAATATTTCATCGTGCAGACAAGCATCTTTTGCTGCGGCAATCCATTCTTCTTCAAAAATGGTCTTATCCCACAGCGTGATATTGTCTATGAATGAACCTTCAAAGATAAATAGATTTTGATCGACGCATCCAACGGATCGGATGATAAGGTTTCGATCCATAGTAGAAATGGGTTTTCCGTCGAATAAAATTTCTCCTTCCCAAGGATAATAAAGACCGGAGAGTAATTTAATGATTGTCGATTTTCCACAGCCGGTACTTCCTACGAGTGCAATCAATTTTCCCGGGCTTAAGGATAAGTGTAAGTCTTTGATCAATGGGGCAGCATATAAGTCATAACCAAAAGATAGATTTTTGGCATTTACATATCCATCGAGTTTTAACCGAGAGTCGATAGGGCTCTTTCCGTTTTTCAAAAAAGGATCTTCTTTATTGGTAAAAATATCATCAATTCTTCGAAGGCTGGATTTTAGCTCTTGTAGCACTTGTCCCAGTTTTACAAATTGAGAGAAAGGCGCTAAAAAGAAAGCAATTAAAACGTGTAGAGCTAACAACATACCGATGGTAAGGGTTCCATTGAGAATGAATAAAGCTCCTAAAAAAAGAATGGAAGCTGTAGTTAGAATTTGTAAAAGGGTTGGGATAGAGGTTAAAAAAACGTCTTTGATTTGAATTTCTTGTTGAGAGAGGGTTACTTTGGCAAAGTAGCCCGCCCATCTGGCAAAGAAGTCCGATTCCATGCCGAGAGATTTAATAGTTTCCATGTTTTGTAAGGCACCCACAGCAATGCCTACGTTTTTGCCGTTGTTTTGCTGCATATAGGCAAATGCATTGGTCCTCGACTTATTGATGAGCAGCAGCGCGATAACGTTGATAAGAGCAAAACTTAAGACCATTAGTGAGAGTATTAGGTTGATTTTCAACATGAAAATAAAATAGAGAACGACAAATAAGAGATTGGCTGCGGCAACCAAAAGATGAAAGGTGACAATTTGAAGTAGAGTGTCATTTAAAAGAAGTCTATCCGCAATATCTCCCGGATATCTTTGGGTGAAGAAGGCGATGGGAAGTCGTATCACATGCCAAAAGAATTTACTGCTCCATTGAATAGCTAATTTAGCATTGAGAATAGTGAGAACGTATCGTTGCAACCAAAGAAGTAAAGAGGAGAGCATGATGGTTAAGGCTAAAGATACAAAAAAAAGTTTAGGACTAAAACTTAATGTAATAAGTTTGTCAAAAAAGATTTGAGTAAATAGAGAGAGCGCAATACAGGGCATAAAAAGAGCTAATGTAGCCAAAGCAATGAAGAAAAGAGACTGTCCGGTATGAGCTAATCGTGTTTTTAAAGAAGTAATAAGGCTAGGAGGGGATCCGCTTTTTTGGAAAGACGGGGTAGGAATAATTTCTAGAACAATCCCTGTATAGGATGTGTCGAATTCTTCCATAGGTAATCTTCGGGGCCCTTGGGCAGGATCATTAAGGTAGACAAATTTTTTATTTCGACTAAAACCTTCGACTACAAGAAAGTGATTAAAATTCCAAAAAATAATAAATGGGGGTTTGATTTCAAAAAGACTTTCCGTATCTTTTTTTTTCCCAATCGCTTCTAACCCCAGTTTTTCTGCCCCTTTAACAATTTGTAAGGCGTTGCTGCCATTTCGGGTAACTCCACAGATATTTCTCAGCTCTTCCAAAGGAAGAAATTTTTTATAGTAAGCCATAATAATTCCTAGGCTTACGGCTCCGCATTCAGTAACCTCCATTTGTAAAAGGGAGGGGGTTTTGACCCTTTTGAATAGAGGTTTATTCATTTTTTTTCTTTGTTGGAAATAAATAGGAAATTGGGCTTCGTTTTTCAATTAAAATATCTGCTGAAACAAGACTTCCTAGAGGTAATTCTCCTTTTTGAGGGCCGCTTTGCGAGGTCCATATGAATTTTCTAGGATCGGTTGGATCTTCGATAGGATCTAATATGATGGGGAGCAAGGGCTCTTGGGATGTGAATTTTTCTACAAACGATTGATTCAGATAAATACTTCGAAAATAGTGATCGGTAGCCGGCAGATAGGAAATTTGTTTGACTTTACAAAGGATACCACCATGAGTTTTTTTATCGACGCCCCATGGGTATACATAGGCTTGCATTCCAATGGTTATTTTATCTCCTTTTCTAGCCGGGAGGAAACAGTAAAATCGATCTTGAAAATTGGAAGGATTTAAAGCTTGAAGTGAGGCAAAAATCTGATGAGCCGATACTTGAGTTCCTTTTTCCGTATGAATATCGATGAGCATACCATCATAGGGGGATTGGATTTCCAGTTTTTTGCTCTCTTTTTTATCCCAAATAATGGCAAGAATTTGTCCCTTTTCTACTTTTTCTCCAATAGTAACAGGGATTTCTAAAATTTTTCCGTTAATTGGGATCGTCAGTTGATGAATTTGTGAAAAATCAAGATAAATGCCGTCTCCGGAGGCGATAGTACTTATCGAGCCGAAGAAGGTCCAAAGAGTCCCAATAATAATAATAATAAAACAGGTAATGAGACCCATCCATCCTGACGGCTTTACTACAAAAAGGAGCTTATCCAGTTGTTCCGGGGAGGAAAGTTTTTCTAAAGCTTTTTTTCTGTATAGATTGGGATCTTCCATAATTTATGAGTCCGTTAGTTTTTTTTCCTACTTCTTTTTGTAAAATAGGATCAATCCTACAGCTATAAGATTAAGGACAGCTAAGAGAGTTCCGAAGGAAAGAGAGTGAACTACATCATTCATAATCATTAAGATAAGGCCAATTCCATAGGCAATTAAAAATCCATTTTGAATCTCTTTCTTTTTTTTATAGGTAAAGTACAGTTGATAAACCCATCCGAATAAAATCAGTAAAATAGATAAGTAAATAATAAACATGATCTTTCTCCTTTTTGCTTTATAAGTTTATACATAATAAAATTTCATTTTATCCGGTAGTGTTTTTTTTATTTTTTTGGTGTAATAGAAAAAAGGGAACTTTTTATGGATTTTCAAACGGCTCAAATCAGTTTTTTGCGATACCTTCAAGTGATTAAAAATGCATCCGAGCACACGATAAGAGGGTATCGAATTGATTTAGAATCATTTGGTGAGTTTTGCGAGTCTAAAAAAGAAGATTTTTCAT
>JBAXUO010000123.1:0-5087 GCA_037129625.1 Chlamydiota bacterium | reverse complement strand
TAAAGATGCAGTAACTATTAATTGCATAGGCGCAATTAAATTATTAATAGAACTAAATATTGCTTTTAAGTTCATACTTCATCTTCAATTAAAACTGTTTCCAAAATATCTGTAAAATCTTCAACGAAATTTTCATCGTTTTCAAGTTTTTCACAAGTTAAGTACTCGTAAAAGCCATCAATAATGTCTTCTGTATATTCATCTACATATTCATAATTTTTATGAATAAGATTCAAACTCTCATGAAATTTATCTAAAATAACCTCTTCTTTCGACTCATCTACCATAATCTTTTCCGCAACAATCGACTCATATATCTTTCGTCTGATTTCAACCCATTTCAAAAAATCCTCTTCCCTATCCTGGAAATAAAAAGGAACCGGAGGCGTTATCAAACGCTCTCGAATGGTTTCAAAAGAAGCATCAAAATATACTAAGAACCCCAAAGAAGGTAAAAAATCACGAATCTCCTCATCCAAGACACTACCGCCTCCCAACGAAATTACCGCTTTACCCTCTGTTCGTATCGAAAAAATTACCTCTTTCTCCAAGTCACGAAAAAAAGGCTCTCCCCTTTTTTGAACAATTTTCAAGCAAGAAAGAGTTGCTTTTTCCTTTTTTTTATAAGATGACATTACCATTTCATCCGTATCTAAAAAAGGAAGAGAGAAAGATTCCGAAAGCTTTTTCCCAAAAAAAGTTTTCCCGAGCCTCTTCCAGCCAAAAAGAATCAGATTCATATAAAACCCATCTCAGAAAAAAAGGAAAGGTAGCTCTTTTGTACACAGTCTACATTTTTCAAAATAGACTCTCCACTGGCTCCCAAAGCCGCTAGTGATAAAGACAAAGCCAGACGATGATCTTCATGAGAAAAAAGCTCAGAGCCAAAAAGTTTAGATTGTTTCACAACAAAACCATCCTCTTTTTCTTCAAAAAAAGCCCCCATCTTTCTGAGTTCCCTCCCTATCGAAGAAATACGATCCGATTCTTTATTTCGAGCCATTTTAGCTCCGGTTACTTCTAATTCGCCTTCGGCAAAACAACCCAAAACAGCAAGTATCGGTAAGGCATCAATACAATCATTGATATCCATTTTTTTTCCACGTATCTCACTTTTTCTTCCATCAATATAGACAAAAGAAGGATGCATTTCTATTACAGCCCCCATCTCCTGCAATAGTGTAAAAAACTTTTTATCCCCTTGAACGTCATCCAAAAACAGATTATCTAAAAAAACCTCCCTTTTCAAAATAAGAGCTGCCGCTGCCGGATAGGCGGCAGAACTAAAATCTCCCCCAATCTTCCGATAAAAACCTTCAAGGGAAGCTGAACCAAAACTGGTATACGAAGAAAAACCATCGCTTTCTAAGCGAATCCCCAGACTTTTCATCCAAGAAAGGGTCATCTCCACCCAGGGCTTTTCTCCGGGATTCCGAATAGAAAAATGGGTTTTTCCCTTCACAAACGAAGAAGCAATCAACAAAGCAGACACAGGTTGTGAATCTTCCCCATCGATCTCTACATTCTTTGTTGCAACGATTGGCCCTTTAATAAGAATAGGTGCCAACCCATTTTGCTGCATAGACTCTGCAACTGCCCCCATTTGTTTAAGGCCACTTAAAAGAGGTAAAACCACTCTTCGATGACGAATCGAAGCGTCCCCGGTAAAAATAACATTAGAGTCCAAAAGAGCTGATAGAGCCCCCATGAAACGGAGAATAATCCCTGAATTTCCCACATGTAAGACATCATCTGGAACCTTTAACTTTCCCCCGACTCCTATAATTTCAATAGAGTCGGAATAAAGGGCTACTTTAGCCCCAAAAGACTTTATAATCGAAAGCATCGAAAAAGTATCAGGGGACATCAAAGGATTTTTTATAATTGATTTCCCCTTTGCCATTAAACTAAAAATCAAAGCTCTCATCGTATGTGACTTTGATGAAGGAATCTCAAAACGATGAGGCAAATAAGAAGACGGAACAATTCTTATATCGGACATGACTTTAACCATTCCCATGCCTTACAAAGGACCTTATCATCTACGTGAGTACAATACTCCCCTTGAAAAGGGACCACTACACCAAAATCCTGCAAAAGAACAAATCTTCCCCTTTGATCTGTCCCCTTTTTATCCATTTCCAGACTTTCTTGGATCTGTGAAAAAGATATCTTAGGATCTACTTGAAAGGAAAAACCACAAGATTTCAGTATTTCTCGCATAGAGTCCCATTTGTTTTTTGACAAATATCCCAAAGTATAGCTTAAAAAACCTTCTATCGCCATTCCCTTGGCAACCGCTTCCCCATGACTTAATTGGTAAGAAGAAATTTTTTCTAAGGCATGCCCTATGGTATGACCAAACTGTAAAATTCTCCTCTTTCCTCTATCTTGATAATCCTCATCCACCACCTGTTTCTTCGCAAGACATGAGCGAAAAATCACTATCTGATCCATTTTTTTTGTAGCTAAAGATAGTAATTCAGGATCGAGAGTAAAACCGATTTTCATAATCTCTGAAAGGCCATTTAGCCATTCTCTTTTAGGCAAAGACTCTAAAAACTGGGGACAGATCCACACTTGTCTAGCCGGGTACATACTCCCGAGAAGATTTTTTCCAAAAGATGTATTAATTCCGGTTTTTCCACCAATACTTGCATCTACCATCGCTAGCAAAGTTGTCGGGATCGAATAAAAGGAAACGCCTCTCATATAAGTAGAAGCAACAAATCCGGCCATATCACAAACTACACCACCGCCTAAAGCTATGATCGATCCATCTTTTGGGAACCGAATCGAAAACAACTCATTTTCTATCCATTCTTTGATTTCTCTTGATTTAGATGCCTCTCCGGGTGGAATCGAAATAAGAAATACCGATCGTTTTTTTTCTTGTAAAAGCCTTTGGATAGAAGATCCTATAAGCTCTTTTACGTTATGATCGGTTATAAAAACGATGGGTTCACTCAATTTCAAAAGATCTTCAAAAAAAGAAAAAAAAGTTTCACAAAAAACAACCTTTGTTTCTCCAAGAAAAATGTCTGCTTTCATATATAAATCCAAAAAAAAAATTGTTATTTTTCGTATAAAGGAATATAGTATAGCATTCAGTCGTAATTAGTTGAATAACAAAGGTTTTGTATGAAATGGTTTGCTATTTTTTTCTCGATGATTACTTCCATTTTTGGAGCGCTTCCCATCACTCATTTGTTTCTTGCGGAAAAGTGGGTCGAAATCAATGAAAACTATGATGAAAGCGAAAAAAAAGCCTTTTATTTGGGGAACCTGTACCCGGATATACGATATATTGGAGTTTCTACCCGAGAAAAAACTCATATCCCCCATCTGACCATAGAAGATATCAAACACACAAAAGATCCTTTTGAAAAGGGAGTAAAACTCCATTCTTTTATAGATGACCAAAGAGCCATATTTATCAAAAATGAAAAAATTGTAGACGTTTTTGAAGGAGTTCCAAAAGAAACTCAGTACATGTTTTTAAGACTTTTGGAAGATGAAATTCTCTTCGGACAACTTTCTTCCGTAAAGCCTTCCTCCTATTTTTCTATCGTTCAAAAATATGAAATCAACGATACCATTACTGAAGACCATGTTCGGGTCTGGCACACTTTACTATCAAAGTATTTTCAATGTAAGCCCAGTTCCCTTTTGAAAAAGCTTAGCTTTTTTCGTCAGTCCTATTTGGGAATCTCCTCAGAAACGGTGCAAAAGTGGAATGTTTTACTTCCTATTTGGGTAAAAGATAATCAGATTAAAAATCATGTGGATGCCTTAGAAGAGTATTTTCTTTTTCTTTTTCAACAATAATTTAAGGGATGAACTTCTTTTTATTTTTCATTTTATTTGTTGGTAGAGCTTGTTTTGGATATGAAATGGATACATTTTTTCAAAACTCTGAAAATTTCCAAAAAGCGCATATCGGCATATTCGTTATGGATGTCCAAACAGGGAAAGAAATTTTCTCTCGAAATAGCAACCAATTTTTTATTCCGGCTTCTTTGCAAAAAATTCCCACTAGTTTGGCCGCTCTTTCTCTTTTAGGTAAAGATTATCTCTTCTTTACAGATCTAGAATATGAAGGGGAAATCAAAGAAAATATCTTATATGGCAATGTTTGGATACGAGGAGGCGGCGACCCCACTTTACCTCTAGACATTGTGAACACCTGGGAAAAAGCTCTTCACAAAAAAAACATCTTCTCCATCAACGGATCTATTTTTGTCGATGCCAGTTTTTTCGAAACGGTATCAGTGCCTCCCTCTTGGAGTTTTCAAGATATAGGCAATTACTATGGAGCCGGAGCCTCTTCTCTAACCATACATAACAATTTCTACATTATTACTTTTCAACCGGGCGTAAAAGAAGGGGAAAGCGCTAAAATCCTCTCTTTATATCCCCCCATTTTTGATTTAGTCTATCACAATGAAGTAACTACAGGCGCTGCAAAATCCGGAGATCAAGTTTGTATTTTCGGATCGGAATATTCTCCCATCCAATTTTATCGAGGAACCGTTCCCATCGATGTGCCTTCATTCTCTGTGAAAGCTGCAATTTTCGATCCTCCCCTTTTTGCCGGAAGACTTTTACAAGAAAAAATTCCAGCTACTAATGGAGTTAAAGTATTCAGAACCAAAAACTTTTCTAAAAATCCAGCAAACATCCTTCACTGCCATACTTCGCCACCCTTAGCCAAAATCATTCAGGACATGAATCTACATAGCATAAATCTTTTTGCCGAACATCTGTTCAAAGCGATGGGAGAAGGAAAATCTGAAATAGGAAGAAAAAGAATAGAGACATTTTTACAAAGCAATCAAATTGAGGCCAGTATCCAAGATGGCTCGGGACTTTCTTCAACCAATTTATGGACGCCTAAAGATTTTGTTCACTTACTTTGTATCATTCGAAAATCTCCTTTCTTTCCTACTATATATGATTCCCTTTCAGAAATGGGGAAATCCGGAACTCTACAAAAATGGACCTCAATAAAAAATGGAGTCATCAAGGCGAAGACAGGCTCGATGAGTCACATATACAATCTAAGGGGATATCTTTTTTTACCTCTT
>JBAXUO010000122.1:0-5122 GCA_037129625.1 Chlamydiota bacterium | reverse complement strand
CCGTAAGCTTATCCCCCGGCAAATAAACTCTCCCTCTATCCTTCCGATTCATCCGGACACGCCAGGATAGGGCTCCATAAGTAGAACACAACGATGATTGTACGTAAACGCCTAACGTAAAAAGGGTTATATTCATTCCCTAGCAAAACGTGGTGAACCAACACGTTTTTCCATCGTAAAACGTGGAGACTTGCACGTTTTCCGAAGGAATAGTTGATTTTTTTCAAAAGATCTATTAACATAGAATTATGAAGAGAGATATTTACACACAGCTAGAAGAATGGAAAAATTCTCAACGTCGCAAGCCATTGATATTAAATGGAGCGCGACAGGTGGGAAAAACCTATTCTTTAAAGCACTTTGGTAAAACCGCCTATGAAAAAGTAGCTTATTTGAATTTTGAAAAAGATGAAAAAATTGCCGCATATTTCCAAGACAGTTTAGAACCTAAACAACTTATTAGAGTATTGAGCATTCATACTGATGTAAAAATAGAACCGCTTAATACTCTTTTGATTTTTGATGAAATTCAGGAATGTCCAAAAGCTCTTAATAGTCTCAAATACTTTTGCGAAGAGGCTAGCGAATATCACGTTGCTGCAGCCGGATCTCTTCTCGGTGTAAAAACAGCCCAAGAAAAAGGATTTCCTGTTGGTAAAGTCAATTTTCTCCATCTATATCCTTTAAGCTTTTTTGAATTTCTCTCTGCAATCAACAATGAAACCATCCGAACCTTTTTAGAGGAATATTCTTCTTTCGAATCTCTTCCAATACCATTGCACGAAAAATTGATTCAGTTACTAAAATTATACTTATTCATCGGAGGAATGCCTGAAGTTGTTTATGAATACTCCAAACATGACAACCTAAATGTTGTACGAGAAATTCAACTTGAAATCTTAAGTGCTTATGAAAGAGATTTTTCTAAACATGCGCCACCTAAAGATGTCATGAAAATCACGACAGTTTGGAAACAGATTCACCGTCAACTAGCCAAAGAAAATAAGAAATTTATCTTTGCAGCTATTCGACAAAGTGCTCGAGGAAGAGATTACGAAGATGCGATTCAATGGCTCTTGGATGCAGGATTGATTCACAAAAGCTATTTTGTAGAAACCCCCAAATTTCCTCTCAGCGCCTACGCAGACACTAATACTTTTAAAATCTTTTTGTTGGATGTTGGTTTACTTGGAGCTCAAAGCAATCTCTCTGCCCATGCTGTTATCGAAGGGAATCTATTATTTACAGAATTTAAAGGAGCTTTAGTCGAAAATTTTATTGCTCAAGAGCTAACCATGCAAAATCGACAGCTCTATTATTGGGCAAGTTCCGGCACAGCAGAAATCGATTTTCTAATGGAAGGGGATCATGAAATTTATCCCTTGGAAGTAAAAGCAGGTAATAGTCAGAAAAAAAAGAGCCTTCTTTTTTATGGCGGTAAATACTCTCCTTCGAAACTCTCCAGAACTACCCTTATGAACTTAAAACATGATGGCAATATTTTTAATTTTCCGTTGTATATGATCTCGCGTTTTTTTCAATTTTTCTTAAATTAGACATGGAGAGGTTCTACAAACAAATCACTTTTGGAAATGATCCAAAAAATAAGTCTTGCTCTTTTGAACCGTAAGCTTATCCCCCGGCAAATAAACTCTCCCTCTATCCTTCCGATTCATCCGAACACGATAACTCTCTACATCCGATGGAAAATCCCACACAATCTCCCCATCCTTATGAGCGCAAAAAATAACCCGACGAAGTCGTTTCTTCGTCCACTCCATATGCAATAAGCCCATCTCCGAGCTCAAGTTCCCCATTTTCCCACACCAAAGGGGAGAAAGCCGCAAGGGTAGCAACGAGATCCGATTTTTATGACTTTGAAAAAATAAGGAACGGATCCATTCTTTTCCCTTATACAAAATGGCAAATGGAGAATCATCAGGAGCCACAGAACCTTTTTCCAAAATCCCTTGAAAAAGATTATCTTCCAACGAAGGGACCAACATCCCCGAAAAAGCAACATTCCATAAAAGAAAAAAGGTCTTTTCCACTTTATCCTTTCTTTTTTCTTTATAGGAAGATTCTAGGTCTGTAAATAAAGAAGATGTCCCCGTAGTTCCAACGCAAGGAGGGACTACGCTTCCCAAATGAAACCAAAGAGGTAATATTTCTCGCAAATCCTTCCGTCGATTCATTAACTCGACATCTAAAGCCTTGTGCATACCCAAAGAAAGAATTTCATGACTCGCATCCCCAATAGGATCCTCCGGGATCTCTAAACACACTTCTTCCGAAGCTAAAACAATTCTACCCAAAGCCGGAAGATAAATCCCTTCCTTTGGAGTCTTCTCAAAATGAATACAAATACTTCCATTTTTTTCAAATACGGAATACCGAAAATATGACGAGGACTCCCCAAAAACAACAATCCTGTCCTTTTCCAAATCTTGCTGAATAGTAAAATTCTTCCATGGCCCTTTCAGATCTAAAAAGAATTCTTTTTTTTCCATATCTAAAAAAGTTTTCCTTCGAAAAAAAAGTATCCTCGTCGGAAAAATCGACGCACACCAAAAAGTTCTTGGAATCACAGTAGCTATTCCCATTTGATGAGAAAAAACAGCCTCTCGTTTTTCTATTTTGATTTCCATATCTCCCCTACAAGTCCTTTATCGATGTTTTTGATAAGTTGAACTTCCACAATTCTTCCCGCTTCGTCATTTTTTCCAATAATAACCGGCAAAAAATTTTCCGTATGCCCCATCTCATTTTCCTCTACCAATACCTTCATTTTTCTTCCAAGGTATCGATTACGAAGTGAAAAAGCCCCTTGTTCTACTAAAGCATTCAATTTTTTCTTTCGCTCTTTTACCACACCACAAGGAACCTGATTCGGAAAAGAAGCCGCTTTCGTTTTTTTCCTTTTACTATAAGGAAAAATATGAACCTTCGCAAACTGGATCTTTTGACAAAATTGTAACGTCTCCAAAAAATCTTCTTCCGTCTCTCCAGGAAAACCTACAATAACATCGGTAGTTATGGTAAAATCAGGGTTCTTTTCAACCAAGTATCGAACTTTTTCTTCAAATATTTCCGTTGTATAGCGTCGATTCATTATGCGTAGAATTTGATTTGACCCAGACTGCAAAGACAAATGAAGATTAGGCATAATCATTCGTGTAGATAGAATAGTAGACAATAGAGGATCTTGCAATGTATTAGGGTCCAAAGAAGAAAGTCGTATCCTCTCTAAGCCTGAAATAGCAGCCAATTCACACAAAAGAGAAGAAAGCTCAGGGTAATCCCCAATGTGAATGCCGGTTAAAACAATTTCTTTATATCCATTTTTCACTAAGACTTTCACTTCTTCTAGAATGTCTTTTATAGGCCGAGAGCGAGAAGTCCCCCGAGTAAATGGAACAATACAATAGGAACAAAACTGATTACATCCATCCTGGATTTTTACAAAAGCGCGACTATGTCCATGAAATCTTTGGATCGAAAATGGCAGTTTTTCATGGTTAGTCACAAGAGATATCAAATTTTCTTTTTCCGAATTCGATACAAAAGTAACCCTTTCCATAGAAGGAAAGATCCGATCTTTTTCCACTAGGCATCCGGTAACAAATATTTTAGCTTGTGGATACTTTTTTATTAATTGACGAATTTCATACAAAGAAGAATTCTCTGCATTTTCCGTCACACTGCAAGAATTGACAATGCAAAAAGAAATTTCATCCTTTTCTTTGCCTTCTTCAAAGCCTGAATTAAGGAGCTGATCCCGATAAGCTTGAGACTCATATTGATTGGTCCGACAGCCTAGCGTTATTATTATAAACTTTTTCATATTTTTTTTACGTATTGCAAAGACATTTTACTGGAAAAGGAAATAGAATTTCATTCAAAAAAATATGGATTTCTTATATTCTTGAAAGTATTCAATATTTAAATGAGGTTTTATATGGAAACTGTTTCCTTTTTTACCATTTGTTTATCACTCTTTCTTGTTTATAACTCCATAGGACAAATACCTGTCTTTTTGGCACTTTTGACCCCCTATGATGAGAAGAGACAAAGATTTATAACCATTCGGGAAGTCATTTTCTCGTTTGTTATTTTATTGCTGTTTATATTTTTTGGGAAAAACGTTTTAACCTCTCTAGGAATAACACCTGCTATTATTGGAATTGCAGGAGGTATTCTTCTTTTCTTGATTTCTCTAGAGCTTCTATTCCCCCCAAAAACCCCAAGTACGATTAAAGAAATCCCCAAACATGAACCCTTTGTTGTTCCTTTGGCCTTTCCAGGCTTAGCAGGTCCCGGAGCCATTGCAACTATCATGATCTACACCAATCAGTATGGAACCCTGATGACCATTTCAGCACTAGTCGTTATCACGATTATCTCTTTATTTGTCCTACTTTTGGCTTCTTCTATTAAGAAGCATTTAGGAGAAAAAGGAGTTCTAGCAGCTGAAAGAGTCGGAGGTATGCTTATCTGCTTGATCGGTATCAATATGCTTTCGAAAGGATTAGTCTTACTTGTTCACGAAAATTTTATTTTAAAATAAGAAACGGCTTCAATTCCCCTTCCAAGCGAAGGGGAATTTCAACCCGTAAAATCACATCGTTCTCTTCATAATCACAAGAAAGTATCTTTCCCTCTTTCATAACTCGACTGACATACTGATATTCTTTTTGAGGAACCTTCAATCTAACCACTTTTCGAAGAGCGCTGATCTCTTCCATCATCATTTCAAAAAGATGTTCAAATCCCTTTTTTTCCAAAGCAGAAATTTCAACCACTTTAGGATATTGAAACTGTAAACGGCCCACTACACTTCGATCCTTACAAAGATCCGATTTATTTAAACACGTGATCATCTGGCGCTCGAGCGCTTCAAGCTCTTCTAAAACCTTATATGTCGCCTTCGCTTGCTCTTCAGCATACGGATGACTTATATCAATCACATGAATCAAAATATCACAAAACAAGGCTTCTTCCAAAGTACTTCTGAAGGCAGCTACAACAGAATGAGGAAGCTTTCGAATAAAACCTACCGTATCGACAAGAAGAATTTCTTGATGATTCGGAAGCTTATATTTTCTAACAGCAGGATCGAGTG
>JBAXUO010000121.1:0-5155 GCA_037129625.1 Chlamydiota bacterium | reverse complement strand
TTTCGCTCTCAAGTTCGCTCAAGATTGCGGTTTTCTCCTCTCATTCTTATAACTCATAATGCTATAAGGATCCAGTTTAGAAATTTTCTTTTTAATCTTTAATTCGATAGGTTGTCTCAGTTTTTTTTTGTATTTACGGATTGTCCGGACAGTAGAAATTTCCTTTTAATAGCTCAATGACATAGGCTTCTAGCTTGTCAGGCTGAGTAAACGGCTTAGAGAAAAAGAAAGTCTTTGTCGTTTTTCCCTGTTCCACAGTAACTGAAAGAGCTGTGAATTTCAAATGAGTGAAACGATACATAGAGACAAAAACTCGAAGCCGGGTCATGTGATAGAGAAAAACAGTCTCTTTCGGAGGCTTGCCAAAACGATCCTGGAGCTCAAGGTAAATGTCATCGACTTCTTTCCATGATAAGGCCTCTCCGAGACGATGATAGATCTCTAAACGAAGCTCTGTAGAGTCTATATAGCTTTCCGGTAATGAAGCTGCATAAGGAAATTCTAATTTGGTGTCGATAAAGGAAATAGGTTTCTTGGCTTGCAAAGAGGCGATCGCTCGAGCCAGAAGTTTACAGTATAAGTGAAACCCAATTGCTGAGATTTGTCCCGATTGCTCTGCCCCTAAAAGATCTCCGGCCCCTCGTATTTCTAGGTCTCTCATAGCTACCTTCATTCCCCCTCCATATCCGCCTCCGGCCTCAACAAGGGCTTGCAGACGTTTTTGCGATATTTCAGAGATTTCTCTTCTTTCAGGGGTCAAAAAATAGGCATAGGCAATGCGATTCCATCGACCCACTCGCCCTTTTAATTGATATAGATCCGCAAGGCCAAACATATCCGATCGGTCGACAAAAAGGGTGTTTGCATTAGAAATATCAATTCCATTTTCTATCAAAGTAGTAGCTACTAAGATGTCATAATTTCCTTCTTTGAATTGATGAAAAATTTGATCGAGATCTTCGGCATCCATTTGTCCATGGGCAACACACACTCGAGCTTGGGGAACCAGCTTTTGTAAAAAAGAAGCTTTTTCATGAATAGTTTCGACACGATTGTGAATGAAAAAAATTTGACCATTTCGAGAAAGTTCACGAAGAATTCCATTGACCAATATCTCTTCCGAGGCCTCGCATACAATGGTTTTTATAGGAAGACGATCTTGGGGTGGGGTATTGA
Source organism: Chlamydiota bacterium (assembly GCA_037129625.1). GTDB lineage: Bacteria > Chlamydiota > Chlamydiia > Chlamydiales > SM23-39 > JBAXUO01. The sequence goes on along the minus strand of JBAXUO010000121.1, from coordinate 3,979 downwards.
TTATCGACATGTCTCGGATATGGATAAGAGACATATATAGCGTTCTAGGTATAGGTGTGGCTGATAGCGTCAGGCAATCCACATTTTTTTTAAATTTTTTTAGATGCTCTTTAGATCGAACTCCAAATCGTTGCTCTTCATCAATGATCAAGAGGCCTAGATCTTTAAATTGGACATCTTTTGAAAGGAGCCGATGGGTGCCGATGATAATATCAACCTTTCCTTCTTTTGTTCTTTGTAAAATCTCATTGTTTTGTTTAGTGGTATGAAATCGGGAAACGACTTCAATGGAAAGGGGATAGTTTTTCATTCGGGAGACGAAGGTCTCATGATGTTGCATTGCTAAAACAGTGGTGGGGACTAAAATAGCGACTTGTTTTTTTCCGTCAAAAGCGATTTTAAAAGCAGCTCGAATGGCAACTTCGGTTTTTCCAAAACCAACATCTCCACAAATGAGCCGATCCATGGGTTTTGGTTTTTCAAGATCTTGTTTTACCGAGGCGATGGCATGTAATTGATCTTCTGTTTCTTCGTAAAAGAAATCATCTTAAAATTGTAATAATTCATTGGAATCTGTGGGATAGCAAAACCCCCTGTCTAAAGAACGTTCCGCATACAGACGTAAAAGCTCTTCTGCGTAGCCTACAATTTGTGTATGGGCATGAGCTTTCGTTCGTTGCCATTTGACGGAGCCCAATGTGCTTAAAGTAGGAATTTCTTCTCTAGATCCGATGTAACGGGAGATTAAATGAGACTGAGAAAGAGGGATATACAGTTTTGAGCTTTCTGCATATTCTATTGCGAGAAATTCGGTGTTTTCTCCTAAGTGATTGAGATGTTTTTCGATACCTAAGTATTTTCCAATCCCACTATGTATGTGAACCACAGGATCTCCGATGGAAAGGGTATGAAAAAGAGACATCGGAGCTTGGGTTTGTGTTCTCCATTTTTGACGGTGGACTTTAAAAGAATGATAAGAAAAAGTCCTTTCGGAGATAGCAACAAGTGGAATATCGAGAATAGAAAAGCTAGATGACAGGTATCCCTTTTCCATGGAAATAGGATTTTCTATGGAAAAGTGAGAAAGATTTTCTGTGATACTTTGCTCTTCTCTTTCGTTCTCACTGATAAAAATAAAAGAAGTTGTTTTGGAGAAAAATTCAGGGATTTTCTCTAGAAATTGCATAAGAGTCGGAGCCGGAAACATTTCCTCTACTTTGGCAAAGGGATGAAACCATCTAAGGGCTGAAAAAGGCTCTGAGAAAACGGAAAAAGAAATCTCTTCTGAGTACAAGTCTCTTTTCTTTTTTTCAATGGGAGAAAGGGATTCTATGGGTTGGTGGGTACAATATATTTGGGAATAAGTGCCGGTTTTAATTTTTTCGATATGTTCTTTCCAAGGACATACCAAAGAGGAACTAAATCCTTTTAAAGATTGAAGAGAAACTAAATTGTCTTCTAAGGCAAGCAGATCATCAAAAAATACAACAGTATCCTTCCCTAAATAGTCGAGAAGAAGAGAGTTTTTTCCTTCTTTTCTTAAGAAAAATTCTTCGGAAGGGGTTAGAGTGACTTGAGATACTTTTTCAATGGATTTTTGGGTTCCGGCATCGAAAGATCGGATATTATCAATGGTATCTCCAAAAAATTCTATTCGAAAAGGTCTTAGAGAGGAGAAAGGAAAAATATCGAGAATTCCTCCACGAAGGGCAAACTCGCCTTTATCAGAGACAATAGTACTTCGCTTATACCCTAGAGAAGGGAGAAAAGAGGGGAGCATATCAAAAGGAATTTCTTCTTTGGTTTTCCATATTTGAAACAAAGAGTTGAGTGATTCTTTAGATAGTACTTTTTGTAAAACACCCTGAATGGATGTAATAACGATTTTTGGAGTTTTTTGATTGGAAAGAGTTTGTAATATTTCGAGTCGTTTTCCCATGATGTCGGAACTGGGAGAAATTCCTTCTTCCGGTAGGGTTTCCCAAGAAGGAAATTCGAGAGGATCTTCGATTCCAAAGAAGGAAAAATCGGTACATAAACGGTTTTCTCTTATCCCTCCGGTTAAAACGAGCACATTTTTTTTAGCTACCTTGTGGCATAGGGCAATAAGAAGGGCTTTAGGGGTATCCCAAAGACCTTCGATAAGAAAAGATTTTTGTTTGAGAAGCCCCTCTTCAAAGAAACGAATAGAGGGGCTTTTTAAATATCGATCTAACACAATGTATCAAGCACCACTTTGGCTTTTTTAAGAGCTTCTTCAAGACCGCTAAGGAGAGGGCCACCGGCTTGTGCATTCTCTTTTTTTCCACCGCCTTTTCCTTGGAATAAAGGGGATAGCTGTTGAATGAGATCTTGGGCAGAAAATCCATTTTCTACTACTTTTGGACTTGCTTTAATAACCATTTGGCATTTTTCTTTGGTCTTTGCTCCCAAAATTACAACCCCCGGTTCTATTTCACTAAGGAGTTGGTCTCCAACGGAAGAGAGATCTTCTATGGGAAGAGAGGTTTCTTCAACAATGTAAGAAAAGGTTTTCCCTTTGTGTTTGTTCATTTTTAAAGAGGCAATAATTTCTTTTTCTTGTCCCTTTTTTAATTTCTTAATTTCAGTTTGAAATTCTTTGTTTTCTTGGATTAAACCTTCAGTTTTTTCAAGAAGTTTGAGCGGGGTTGTTTTAAGAAGAGAAGAAAGAGTGAAAAGAAGCTTTTCAGTTTCTTTTACATGATTTTCTGCTTCTTTTCCGCACACCGCATCGATTCTTCGAACTCCGGCAGCAATACTGCTTTCTTTGATAATTTTAAAAAGGCCAATCTGTCCCAATGCTTTTGTATGAGTTCCTCCACAAAGCTCTTTGGAAAAATCGATATCGATCACTCGGACAGTTTTTCCATATTTTTCTCCGAAAAACTGTTTAATATCTTTTCTTCCTTGAGCTTCTTCTAGGGAAATTTCAAGCGGGGATACGATTTGATTGCTTCGGATTTTTTCATTCACAAGATCTTCTATCAAGGTGAGTTCATCAGATGAGAGTGCTTTGTGGTGAGAAAAATCAAAACGGAGACGATGTTCATCGACCACAGATCCGGCTTGTCGAATTTGGTTACCCAAAACTTTTTCTAAAGCCCAATGTAGAATATGAGTGGCTGTATGGTTATTGGAAATGCAACCTCTTCTTTCTTTGTTCACAGAGGCAAGGACGCGTTCTTGTTTTTTCAATGATCCCTTACGTAAGATTCCTTCATGTAAGATAACCCCTTCATAAGGAGTCGAAGTCGTATCGACTTCGAAGAGAGTGCTTCCTTTGGATAAGGTTCCTTTATCTCCCACTTGTCCACCCATTTCACTATAGAAAGGGGTTTCTCCTAGAATGATTCCACCCATTTCTCCTTCTTGAAGAGAGTCTACAAAATCTCCATCTTTCACGATGGCAATGATAGGGGTTTCGATTTCCAAAGAAGTGTAGCCGATGAACTTTGAAGGTTTGTGGGTTTTGGTAAAATCATTAAAAAAGTTTAGATCAAAAACTTGGGTATACACTTTTTGGGCTTTTCTTGATTTTTCTTTTGCTTCTTCTTCGAGTTCATTAAAACGGGGAAGATCAACGGTTAGACCGTAGTCTTTGGCTATGAGAAGAATTTCTTCGACAGGAAATCCATAGGTGTCTTTTAGTTTAAAAGCATCTTCTCCTAAGATTTTTTCTTTAGAGTTATCGATGACCTGATTTAATAGATTGCCCCCTCTTTGTAGGGTTTTTAAGAAGCTTTCTTCTTCAATATGTAAAATTTCTTCAATTCGTCCTTTCGATGTTTTAAGCTCAGGATAATCCTCTCCCATCGTCTCGATGAGTCTAGGTAGGATTAGAGATAAGAAAGGCTTTTTAAATTGTAAAAGTCTTCCATAACGTACAGCGCGCCGTAAGATTTTTCGTAGGATATAGCCTAGATCGGTGTTGCTGGGTTGGGCTCCATCGGCAATGGCA
>JBAXUO010000120.1:0-5168 GCA_037129625.1 Chlamydiota bacterium | reverse complement strand
CCTATTCCAAATGATTTGCTCTTCAGAACCCATCAAAACAGCGATTAAAAATTGGAAAACTCTAACTGAAAGCTCCCTTACAATTTTTAACTTTGACCCCCTAATTGCTCCAAAAGACATACCAGATGTTATTGTAAAAGCCAAACAACTAGCTCAAATGATTGAAGAATATGAGATAATTCAAGCCAATTCTTCAATTCCGCAAACAACCCTCGACACAGAGGTTCTAAGAGAATTCATGCAGCTCGTTACCCCAGACTCGAAACACTTCGCTGGCTCTAATCAAGCCGATCCCCAAGAAGCTCTACAAAAGCTCTTACCCCTTATCCCGTCTTTTGTTGTTCTAATGAATGTTACAACTAGCATCGGAGGACTAACAGTCCCACCTTTGTTCCAGCTAAAAATATCAAACGAACTATTTAATAAAACTCCCACAAAAAAACAATTTGATACAATTCTCACAACCGGACTAACAGCTGCTAGGAACTCTTCTAAATTTCAAACGTCTCCACCATTTTTATTCCTTCACGTTGAAAGACTACCTGAACTCCTTAAAGCTAAATTCCCAATGCCCCCTGAATTTACTTTACCCGATGCATTGTTAACAACCCCGTCACAACCCAAATACACACTCAAAAGTGTAATAAAACATGAAGGACCATATGCAAATAGTGGACATTACACCGCTGCTGTTAGCGTACCAACTACAACCCCACCTACTCATGTTTATTGTAACGACAATATGGTTACTGTTTTTCCAGTACCTTCCATTGTTCCAGAAAATTCCCCAACTTATGAAATGTTTAGAGATCAAGGCACCCTCTACTACTACGAACTAATACCAAGTACTACTACAAGCTAAAAAGCCTCCTCCCCTTACCCTAAGTTACCTCTCCCATCTATCCACCAAAAAACTATTGACTTCTTACCTCATTTTATCCCATAATAAAAGACTTTTGAAACACCAAGGTGGCATAGCCAAGTGGTAAGGCAGAAGCCTGCAAAGCTTCCATCCCCGGTTCAAATCCGGGTGCCACCTAATTTTTATTATTACTTAGAACCATTGAGTTTCATGCTGTACCTTGTAGCTACACCTATCGGCAACTTGGAAGACCTCTCCTATCGAGCGGTCCGTATATTACAGTCCTGCGATTACATCCTTTGCGAAGATACAAGAAAAAGCCGAACTCTCCTCCATCATTACCAAATCCATAAACCCCTCGTCAGCTTTCATAAATTCTCCGAAAAAAAAGGAGAAAAAGATATCCTCAAAGATCTCGAAAATGAATTAGATATCGCATTGATCAGCGATGCCGGAACCCCTCTCATTTGCGACCCGGGCTTCTCTTTAGTCCAAAATTGCATCCAAAAGAAAATTCCTCTCAGTGCCATTCCAGGAGCCTCCAGTATCCTACACGCACTCATCCTCTCCGGATTCGCCACTATCCCATTCCAATTCCTGGGCTTCCTATCCAAAAAAGCTAAAGCAAGAGAAAAAAGCCTCCAAGATGCCCTTGGCTATAAAGGAACCTCCATCTTCTTCGAAACTCCTCACCGAATCCAAAAAACCCTAGAAGCCTTACAAATACTCGCGCCCCAGCTCATCATCGCCATAGCAAGAGAACTGACAAAAAAATTCGAAGAATGTTTGCGAGATACCCCTCAAAACTTATTATCTCATTTTCAAAAACATCCCCCTAAAGGGGAAATGATCCTCTTAATACCCGAACATGAAGGAATATTATGCTCTTAATTTCAACCGCACTACTCGCCGAAGCTACACCTATTATCCAGTTCTTCCATCTCAAACCAAAACATACCAAAGGTTTTCGTGTCTGGGAAAATAATGAAATACGACTGGTCATTTCCGGAAGCGGGAAAATCTTCTCCTCAGCCGCAACTTCCTTCCTCATCGCACTAACAGAAAATTGTCAGGGCTATGTCAACATCGGTATCGCCAGTCATAAAACCCTTCCCATCGGAACCCCAATCCTAGCCGACACCATCACCGATGACTCCACAAAAAAAAGCTGTTACCCATCCCTTGTTTTCGAATCCCCCTGCCCCACCGGTTCTGTACTCACCGTTGACACTTTCCAAAAAGAGCTCTCTTCCTCTTGTCAAGATATGGAAGCGTATGCTTTTTTTCTCACCGCTACAAAATTTCTTCCCATACAACTCGTCCATGTCTTAAAAGTCGTTTCCGATAACGCAGCCTCCCCCCATCATCTAGTCACCGAAAAGAAAATCTCCGAATGGATCGCTGCCATCTGTCCTACCCTGCAAACTTTGCTCTACAAAATCAGTGAAGTATCTAAAAATCTCCCGGAAATAAATGAAATGGAAAATTCCGAAGACTCTGATGAATGCCCATGTACCGTATCCAAAAAACAAAAATTATCAGATATCTTGGAACGAATCGATGCCTTTAAAACTCCCAAAGAAAAAATAGTCCACTGATCTATCTATTTTGCTGGGAGTAAAAAATCATAAATTCTCTAAAGACTCTTCTAGGAGAGATCCATTTTTGCCAATACCTATCTCTCCATCGCAATTTTTTTATATTCGGTATCCACGAAGGAGGACAAATCAGATGATTTACATAGAAGTCAGGTCTCCACAAAACTAGATTCTCCCATTTCGCTCCAATGGTAAGGGTAGGAATGCCTAGAGATGAAGCCAGATGGCCTATCCCTGAGTCATTTCCAATAAAATAACCCGACTCATAAAGAAATACCGCCAACTCTTGCAGCGTAGGAAATAAAGGAACGGAAAAAGGAACATCCAGCCAAGAAGATCTCTCACTCGGACTTAAAGAAAAAACCACGGAAAAACCTTTTTTTTCTAATTGATGCGCTAAAGAAAGATATTTTTCTTTAGCCCATGACCATCTAGGATCCCCACTCGTTGGATGAATAACCACACGTTTGTTTTCCTTTCGATAAGACAAGTGAGAAGGCATTTTCATCCCATTTGATTTCTCATGAACTCCAAAAAAACGAAAAGCCACCTCTTCTAAATTACTAACAATACTTTGAGAAGAAGAAAAAACGACATCATTGGGATGAAGGATCCCGTGTTTACTTTCTTGATAGGAAGGAAAAAGGATAGAAACCCCTTCTTTTCGATTTTTTTGAAAAAAATGAGATCTAAAAGAGTTATCATTTTCGATAAAAATGCGATCGAAAGAACTATAAATTTTTTCTATTTCTTGTGGTGTCTGAGGAAGAGGAATGAAGGAAAAAAAAGGAAAAAAGGGCTGCAAGTCCTTCAAAAGAGGACTTGCAAAAACAGTTGTTATGAATCCTTTCTTTTGCAGATGATAGCCCAATAAAGAAAATAAAAGGCCATCACCTATGCCTGAAGAACAAACAACCGCTCCTTTCAGATTCAAGCCTGTTCCTCTTCGGCGTCTGAAATCAATACTTCCGAAAGAATCACAATTCCGGCTACGGATACAGCGTGAATTAAACAATTTTTAACCACTTTGACAGGATCGACAACACCGGCTTTGAGAAGATCTTCGACTTTATCGGAAACCACATTGAATCCCATATTTTTGGAACCACGTAAAATTTCCTCTATAATCACACTTCCATTGTCCTTGCCTGAGTTGTAAATAATTTGTCGACAAGGAGCTTCACAAGCGCGAATTAAAATATCTGCACCTAAAGCCTCGTCCAAAGAGAATTTGGTTCCGGACACAATTTTAGACGCTCTGAGAAGAGCAATACCGCCACCTGGAACAATCCCGTCTTCTAAAGCAGCTCTAGTTGAACTTAAACTATCTTCAAACATTTGTTTTTTCTGCTTCATTTCAGGTTCCGTTGGAGCTCCAATGCGAAGAACAGCCACTCCGCCTTTAAGTTTTGCTTTTCTTTGTTCTAGTTTTTCTTTGTCATATGGATTGGTGCTTTGTTTAATTTCTTCATCAATTTGTGCAATCCTTTTTCCGATCTCTTTTGGATCCCCTTTTCCATTGACAATGGTGGTTTTATCTTTAGTAACCACCAATTTTTCCACGCTACCTAAAAGGTCTACAGTAGCATCTCGAAGATTTAATCCTTTTTCTTCTGTGATAACAACCCCTTTCGTCAAAACGGCAATATCTTCTAATAATGCTTTTCTTTGATCTCCAAAACCGGGAGCTTTGATGGCTGCCACTTTTAGGGTTCCTCGTAATTTGTTAATCACCAAAGCAGACAAGGCATCCCCTTCAATATCATCTGCAATAATTAACAACTCTTTTCCGACAGAAGCAACATGTTGAAGAATGTTTAAAATGTCATGAACGGTAGAGATTTTTTTATCCGTAATAAGAACATGAGCATTTTGCATTTCAATGTTCATTTTCTCCATGTTAGTACAAAGGTAAGGGCTAATATATCCTCGATCCAGCTCCATACCTTCCACTAGTTCAATCACCGTTTCAGTACCCTTTCCTTCTTCAATAATAATAACGCCGTCTTTACCGACTTTATGGAAGCACTGAGCAATCTTTTCTCCGATTTCCACATTGCCTGAAGCAGATACGGTCGCGATATTTTGGGTTTCTTTTTCTCCTTTTACGGGAACGGCCATTGAATTAATTTCGGCGAGCACAAGTTCTAAAGCTTTTTCCATGCCTCGTTTGATATAGATGGGACTAGAGCCGGAAGAAATATTTTTTATGCCGCCTTGAACTAAAGAGCGAAGAAGAAGAATCCCTGTTGTCGTTCCGTCTCCACATTTTTCTTTAATTTTGCTCGCGACTTCTTTTCCAAAAGCAACGCCCATATTTTCATAGGGGTCTTTTAAATCAATTTCCTTAACAATACTATTTCCGTCATTAGTGATCGTAGGAGTTCCAAAAGATTGCAAACCCACATTTCTTCCTTTAGGGCCTATCGTAACAGAGACCACTTCCGCAAGTGTATCGATTCCTTTGCGTAATTTTTCTCTTGCTTCTTCTGCAAAGAGAATATCTTTTGGATTTGACATAACAGACTCCTTTTTTGTTGAAGAAAAAAGTGTAACGAAAAAATCTCTATCCTACAAGAGAAGAGTGAGTGATTTCCTTTATATTTACCCATTTTTCAAATTAATTTTTAAAAAAAGGGGATAGAAACTTACTAATCGGATAAGTAAAACCAGCGGAAAAGTCATAGCTTTGCATTTCTCTATGGCAT
>JBAXUO010000012.1:0-15551 GCA_037129625.1 Chlamydiota bacterium | reverse complement strand
CATTTTCTATTTTCAAAGGGGTAGGAGCTTCTGCAGCAGGTTTTCCATCTGGAGTCATTAGCCACATGTGTCGATTTTCTGGAAATTTATGATGAAATTCTTCTACTTGGTGTTTGAAAAATTCGGCATCTTGCGTGGATCCAATGATAAGTTGGTATTTCTTTTTTCCGTCAGTATCTATATCTAAGATCACAAGAACATGGTAGATAATTTTCTTAATCCCGACTACGTCTATTCTTTCATATGTAATTTGGGCAAAATTACTGGTTACTAGAATATTTTCTGAACAAACTTTTTCAAAGTTTCCTGAAGGTAACTGATAATCTATCGCACTAGCCAGACTCCAAATGAGGGGTTGTGAGGGTTGTAGGGTGATGTTTTGCCGCAGACCAAAAGTTGGAGAGACAAAATCTTCTTGAGTAAAAGGAATTTCTTCCGTTATCCATCGATACGAATTTACATTTCTTTGTATTTCTTTCAATGTCTCCTGTTCTTTTTCTTCGTCTCTTTCAACTTCTCTTTCTTTGTTTTTTTCCTTTTGAACTTCTCGATGCTTGATTTGATCACTCAGCCCCACAACCTTATTCCCTCTTACCGTGACAAAAGAAGCAAGATCTGGAAGCAAAGGTTGTAAGATCTCGACATCTATTGTCTGGCTTAATTTTTTTATTTCTTCTTCAGAAAGGACCGAAGATGCAATTTTCAGCAGTTGATTTTTTTGCATATTCACGTAGCTTGCCATGGACATTTTGCTCTCTTTTGCTTGGTAGATCTCCACGAAATCCCGATTGACGCTTTCAATAAAAAGCTCTTTGGTTTTTGCTAAAACAGCCCGTTTTTCTGCTAGAGAGCCTGCTTGGAAGATTTGCTTCCAAATCTGTTTTGCGATCAACGCTTGCATCTTTTGCAAGCACAAAATAAAATTATCCGAAACTTGATTTTGCACTTCTTGCGCGTGCGCATGTACAAGCAAATGTGCCATCTTTAAATCGACAAGTGGACCTGGTTTACTTTGCGCTAAAGCGGGTAAATGAAAACCTTCGGCTAGAGACTTTTGATCATTAGTGGAAACAACCATGATGAGCCTTTGTAAATAGTCGAGCTGTCTAAGGCGCCTAGATCCTTGCAAAACTTCATGCATTTGTGTTTGCCTGCTGAAGGTTAAGATAGCCATGGTATCAAAACTTAATGGGGCATCGACTCCAGTAAAATGATTATGGTCAAAGTAGACAAACATTTCACTCATAGCATGCTCTACATCTTTCGCTGCGAGTTCGTCTTGCGGATTTTCTTTACTGATAAAACAAAAATCTCCTTTCTCATTAAAATATAGAACTCCCTTCAAATAGCTCATAGAAGGAGTTTTTTCTATTTGCTTTAAAATAATCTGAGCGGCTTTTTTATTAGAAACTCCCAGAAAATGACATCCCACATCTATAAGAGCACGAATTTTTTCCGATTTCGGATGGTTATGAAAAAGAATTTCCAAGAAAGCTTCCGCCTCTGCAGGAACCAGCCAAAGATCTGGCCTTTGTAAAAGGAGGTCCATGGTTTGTCCATTGGTTCCTTCTTCTAAAAGAACCTGACTATGAATAGGAGCAATATGAGGATTGTCAAACGATCCGGAGTATCCCATATTGACAAGAGCCATAGCTGCTAAATTTTGTCCATGAATGGAAATCTCCTGAGGATAAAGATCTACCTTCGAAAAAACGGCTTTTAAAAGATATTTTTCTATGTATGTATAGACTTCGACACTTTCTTGCTGTAGTACCCTTTGTACTTGCTCTATATCAGGCCTTGAAAGGGATGTTTGAAATGTGTTGGTGAATTCTTGATAAACGGTAGTGTCTTCGACGGCAAAGATATCTTCTTCGTTTGACTTAGAATCGGCTTCTTCTTCGGCCTCTTTTTGTAATATCTTTATCAAATCCTTCACCTGGTCGTCATTTAATCCTTCTGCAAAATAGGCAAGGAGAGTGTTGATGAGCATCATGTGAGTGTCGCTAAATTCAGAACCTTCGATGGGGTTCATATTACCAGAATAAGGAATGGCTATCGGTACCATCGAAGAGTCATGAGGCTTCCCAAACCTTTCATTAAGATGCCTTTGCAATCTATCTACGAGCCAACCACCCCCAGTGAGTTCTCTAGCTAAAAGAAGCAGAGTTTGCTCATTTTTCGATAAAGTGTCGAAAAAGGGAGGAAGTTGATTTGTCTTTTCCAGTAAAAAGGTTCGAAGGGCAGGTTGCCATCTTTTCTCTAAAACGATCGTTTTCTTCCAAAAATCTTCCTCAAGAAGTTGATCTGTCACAGAAACGATGAGATCGTTTTGCAGGGTAGAATTTTCTGAAAGGATTTGATGTTTTTTTAAGGAAAAATAGGGGTTATTGACATGATCTCTGGCCATAATGGCCAGACGAAGAATAATATGAATCAATCTCACTTCTATAGGATCTGGATGCGATGGGGATCCGTAGGGCATATCTAAAAGAGTATCGGGTCTAAGAGCTATATGCGTTTCATCTAAAGTGAAGACCCCTCGACTTTGCAGAAGTTCCAAGATATTTTCCAAAATAAGACTAATACTGCCTATACTGCTTGGTTCGCCTTGAGCCCTAATTTTAATACATTTGGCTTCCAAAGCTTCCAAGGTTTCCCTTGTTACTGTGATATATTCTCTAGCAACTATAGCCTCTACAAGAGTTTCATAGATTTTTTCTAAAAAATTTGATGTAGAAAATTGTGGTCTATCATCAAAAACAAATGTCCGTTCTTTTTGTTTAAAAATAGTAAGAGACTTATCTTTCATAGCATAGAGGGAAGAGGTGTAAAGGGAGGTGGGTGGTACTTGAATAGAAAGGTGATATCCGTCGGCTTTTAGATAAGCCATAATATGCCCGAAAACCAGAGTTTTCCCCCCTCCTTGCAAACGTTGTATCAAGGTATTTTGAAACCCTGAACCCGCTATCATGGATCTAAGACCTTCCACCTGATCCTTTTTTAAGAGGATTTCTAAATAATGTTCAAAAACCAAGAAAGCCGGAGAGTCGGAAGAAAAATCGATTTCTCGTTGCTTGAAGAGCTCTTCTCCCAAAAACTGCTCATAGAGGGTTCTTTCTTCTAGAGGTAAGGAGAAATCTTCTAGTTTTTGTATAAATGCCAAAGAACGTTTGTATAGAGCTATTTTGGAAGAATCGATGAGATAATCTCCGATGAGCTGATGGAGGGTTTGAATACGTTCTTTACTTAGAAAAACATGCTTTTGATACTCTTCTACAGAATTTCTTAAAAAGAGATGAATACAGTCATCGATAGTTAGAAGATCTTTTTCCAAGGCTCCTCTTCTGGCGACTTCCACAAGTGTCTCTTCTTCCGAAAGCGGGAGTTGATTGGCAATCCTTAAAATGTCTTCTTTTTTGTCTTCTAGAGAAGCCTGGGCTACTATTTGCTTTAGGTGTGTCTTCAAAGAAGCAAGATCTGATCTGTTTTTCAAGAGATGTTGTATTTTTTGCTTATTTCTTTCGACTCCTTTTTGCCATTCTCTTTGTAAAATCTCTTGGCTTTTTTTCTGAGAAGGCCCTTGGATAATAGCAAAAGGGAATGCCTCCTGGGTATCGATTTTTTGGGGCTTCTGGACAAAATATTGTAAGTAAAGAAGCCGTAACTCTTGATTAAAGGCTCCACTGGGTAGGAATGCGATAGGAGTTTGGATTGGATGAGTGGTCGGCACTACCTTAGCTGCACGAGGTAAATCATCATCGATAGAGACGATCATCCTGGATTCTTGCAGAGAAGTGCTTGGATTAAATAGAAAGTGGTTGTGAATAGATCTTGCTAATATTTTTATATTTCTATCTTCTGCCAATATTTGATTCCAACTAATAAGCCTTTGAATAAATAGAAAATCCTTGGGATCCTTGGATTTACTGAGACGAAGAAGATAAGGAGCAATAGCAGGTAAATGATTATGTTTTTCATCATCTATAAATAGTCTTGTTTGGAAATATTCTTCTGGATTATACGAAACTCTAACCGTACTAAATAATGGATAACCTAACTCTGTCGGATTCACTTTAACACTTTTTTCTTCTGCTTCCCAGAAAGAATACAGCTCTCCCCTCCAACCGAAATACTGCTGCTTATCCATCCAATCGAAAAACTGCTGCCTATCTATCATTTCTTCAAGCAACAAGGCATGAGGTATGAGATGTGCTTTAGATTTATATTCAGCTTTTAAAATATCAAGCTTCTGGAGTTCTTCCCTATCCCAAGAAACCGAACCCCCGTTTCGTTTGGCATTATCGGAGGACATCCATGCCGCTAGAAGGCAAATCGCAACTCCTTCAGGACTATGATCCCATCGGAAGGAAAGGGAAATGCGTTTAAGAAGCTTTACTTCGTCCGCCAAGTAAAGAGCAAATTTTTCACTTCTTTGTAAATAATACAGTGCTTTCTGATAATCCTTCACATCGGTTGCATACGCCAAGTATAAATAGGCCAACTCCATATTTTTGAGAAAGGAAGATGTGACCCAATTGGAGCCTTTTAGAGCTACGCGAAAAAACGTCGTTATCTTGTCAAATGTGGTCGGAAAAAGAGCTTCTTGATTACCTTGCTCGTTTTCCAAAAGCAAGAATGAGGCAAAATCGAGCAGCCCTTCTATTTTTTGATTTTCTGCGGCAAAAAATCGAGCGTGATTTTTTAAAACCCACCGCACTTTTCCATCTAGGATGTTTCTTTCAAAAGTGATTATATTCCCTTCCTCATCATGTTCCTTGGGAAACAGAAGAAGGGTTTGAGGATTTGTTGTATGGGCTTCTTGCCAGATCAAGGTTTCACCAAAGGGAGAGGAAAAGACTTCTGGTTTTACCCAATGAAACTCCGAATCAGGTAAGCTTGCGAGCCAAAACAGCCCCTCTTGGGAGATTTTATAAAGGACTTTAGAATCCTTTGTATTAATACATAACAAAGGATTGTTTGGATTTTGGCTTTGCCAAATCTCTATACCCGAATTTTGCAAAACAAGTGGCAATGATTGGAAAAGTTCTTTTTGTATATGAGTGTACCAAACTCCCTGATATTTTCTTTGCATTTGGATGGTTTGCATTTGACTCGAACCTTCCAACAGCTGGAAAAAAATACGAATATCACCCAGTGCATCTGTAGCTTCGATGTAATTTTTCTGGAGTAGAAAGGGGAGCTGTTTTTCCAAAATGCGGCTGGAAACATCGTAATTATCTTTTAGATTTTTCGGTATAATCCCACCATACGTTTTCCCATTTTTTTGAACACTAAACAAGGAAAGGTCTATGGAAAAAACATCTCCGTCCCTATTTGTTGCTTGAAAGACCGGAAACGCACTCTCCATCCAATCTAAAGATTCTTTCTGCAAAGAATATTTCTCTAAAATGCCGTTGAGAGGAATACTCGTTTTTTGGGGATCTTTTTTTAGGGCTCTTTCTATGGTTTCTTTATGACGATAAAAAAGAGCCTCTGCTTCTCGATACATAGCCTCGGGAAGAGATCGATCATACTCAGACAAAACTGCTAATTCGTGTTGTTTCATAGAAAATCGGAAAGAGGCTCCTGTTTCTATCCAAGAAAAGACATCTTCCTCTGAAAGTTGTCTTTCCGACGAAAAAGAAGTCGAGTAAGTTAAAAATAAAGAGTGTAAAGCGGTCAGAGACTTTTGGATTTTTGGATCTTGCAAGAGCTCTTGCAGCACCCGGCGAAGAGGTTGTATTTGTTGTTGATACCGATCTTCGTCAAATTCTCTACACCAAGAAATATATCGCACTTGCATTTCATACAAGAAAGGAATAACAGACTCGAGTATAGAAGCCTCTGCACCGGTTTTGGCTTTTTGTTGAAAATAGGAAGTCATTTGATGTAGGAAAGTGCTTATTTCTTCTCGAAGAGTCAAAGATTTTTGCAACTCTTGTGTCAACGCGAAGGGACGGAAGAGAAAGGAGCGGAAAGCATTCCGGCGATAAGCATCCATAAAATCTTGAGGATTTTTTCTATAGTATTCGATGAGAATTTGAAAATAGGTATTCGAGTGAGTGGTTCGTTCATGATCATGGAGGTTGGCATTCACAAACAGGGTAAAAAAGGAATGATATTTTGGATCGAAGTGTAGCAGAAGAAAATTTTCATCTTGGAGACTAAAAGGAAGTCGGTGATCAATAGAACGTATGTCAAAATTCTTAGACTTTCTACCCACATGAAAGTCACCCCACTCTTCTAAATCACAACCAACTGTAGTATCACTTTCAAATGTAGTCTTGGTGTTTGGATCGTATTTTTGGTGGAGACAGTCTCTTTGAAATTTTTCATGAGACGGCTCGCTCGGAACAAAAGAATAGGGCGGCGCTTCAAATAAAAAAGGAAGGGCAATTAAACCCTTTTGTCTTGGTGTAAAAATGCCCTGAAAACCATTCTCTAGCTCAAAACAATGAACAATTCCCTCTTTTTCATTACCTTCAAATTCTAAGAGAGGTCTTATATCTGTTTTTGCTTTAGCATCCTTCGCATCTTTCAGTCCAAAATATATTTGCACCTTTGTAGTTGTCCCTAAGTGCAAAGGGCGTTTTTTATTATCTGAAATAAATTCAGCCAAAGAAGCTGAAGTTGCATAAGAAAGCTCTCTTAGCTGTGAAAAGGTGGTGGAATACTCTTCCTGAAAATAGAACCATGTTTTTCTAAAATATTCTTTCAGTTCATTTTTTCTTGAATTCTCGAATGAGTGAAAGAGATTGCCGGAACTTTCTTGGAACTTTGCATCTACTAAATCCCAGTCCCCTTTGGCTCGATAGTAGGGCTCGATGTAATGAAAATCCCCTCCCTTTTTTGGTAAAGAAATTTCATGCAAATACAACTTTTGTAAGACTTCTTCAGGAAGTTTGCTGTCCATGTAGGGATCGCATCCACCTTTAACCAATTGATAATCTAAAGTAAAAACTATCTCTCCCCTGAGCTCCTTAAGAAAGGTGAGTAGTTTTAATGCATGAGTTTCCTCTCTTTTTTGAAAGAACATGCGAGGAAAGCCTCCAAGTTCTATTTCTAAGAACTCTTGGAATTGCTGAAAAGCTTTGGGCCGAAAATCCTGCAGTCTCGAATCTAGATGTGTTCCTAATTTCCAACCAATGGCAAGGCTACTGGCTCTTGCCAAAACAAATCCATACATGGAACTCAGATCTTTAAAGAAAGGAGAGTATGTGTCTATTTCTGAGAGAGAGACAAAATCTACTCGTTGAAGTGATAGAGAAAGCTCTCGTATTAACTCTAGCACTTTTTCGCAAGAGGCTCTGTCTTGCCATAATTTTTTAAAAAACGAAGGATAAGATTTCTCTTCTAAGAAAAATTGCGACAGGGAAACCATCAACTCTTGAAGAAAGATATGTCTACTCTCTTGTGTGTTTTTAGAAAAATATTCTTTTGCAAAAGTAAGCGACTGGATCAATTCCCTTGGGCTTGAAAGAAGAGAGGGTTCAAATAATGGTATAGAAGGTGTTTCAACCAACTTTGGTTGCTCTATAACAGGAACAGATGGAGTGGGCAACTTTTCCATTTGTAATCGCAAAGCCTCTGTCATCGTATCGAGAATAATAGAGGTAGGGAACGGGGAATTTTGTGAGATCTTTGGAGGCATAGCTTTTTGTATAGAGTGGCTTTCGGCTGTAAGGGTATCCATATGGGCTTTATATTCTACAATTGAGTTGCAATGAGGACTTTTTTGGCAGCGAACAATCCCCTCTTCTAGCATATGAAATAAGGGAGGCAGGCTCAAATTTAGAATTTTGCGAAAAACAGGGCCTTGAAAAAAGACTTTTTGACTTGCCGCATGAATCGTTGCCAAGTAGAGAAGCATTTCTACTTTTTCCGCTTCGGCACCTAATCGATGCGCTAATGCAGCCAATGGCGCTCTCATTGAGCAAGTTCCACTCATCTGCGGCGCTTTCCAAGCAAAAAAATCTTCTGGGGTACACGTTTCTATTTGATAGGGCTCTAGAAATTTGTACATTTCTTCGATATGATAGCGAATCTGTGTTTCTAGTCCAACGATGTCAAATTCACAGAGCGCTGAAAAGAGAGACGCGGAGAGATGGTCCTTTGGAATAAAATAATGTCTAGTAGTACGGATAAAAGTTATAGCGTCGTGTACCTCGTTTTCATGGAAGGTCGAACCCAATCCGGTATTATCAAGAATAAGTTCTACGCCATTTTCTCTGCGAACGACTTCCAAAAACAAAGCATGACCCCCTTCCTGAAAAAAACCATTCCAGGGAATATAAAAAGAACTTTCTATAGGTAAATTTTGCACTTGTTCATATAGCTTCAATCCTAAAAGTTCTAAAGAAATAGGTTTTGTTTCGAGGGGTCTGTGGTGGACCTCTTCAATTTCTAGAGCTAGCCGAGAAGCCTTCTCAATTTTCTGAGAAAAGGTGATAATAGTTTGGGCTGTAGCTGGAGAGATTTCCGAGGAATATCGCAAAAGCACGTAGGATAATAAGCTTTCTAAAAAAGATAAAGAAGAAGACGGAGTGTTGCCTTCAAGGGATTTCAACTCCTTTAAAAGATGATCCCCTACTACATGTCCCAGTAAACGGGTATCGAGTTGAAAGAAAAGCTCTCTTTCTTCTGCCGTTGCATTTTGTAAAACCGACAATTGTTTCCAAAAGATCTCTTCGGAATAGGAAGCTCTTTTCAAAAGATCTACTGGAGTGTGATTGTTAATGTTGAGACTATCTAGCGATGCCCCATGAAGAATCAAAAAAAAGGCCGTAGTAACACGATTATCTCGAAAAGCTCTATGCAAGAGAGTATCTTTGTATCCATCTGCGAACATATTGACCGAGAAATCCGACCTAGTATCTAACAATATTTGCAGAGTTTTTCGAATCTCGTCGTCAGAGAAATACGGGAACAGCTCTTCAAAAAAATCTTCATCTAATAGAAACTTTGTCGAAGATATGTTTTTAAAAAAATATGCATGTTGGTTTTGCATGGAAAGGCGAAGCATTTTTTCTTTTTCTTCCTCTAAGAATATATCCCCTCTTCTTTCCAAAAGATCCACTAAGGCAAATAAATTGGAGTTAAGGGAAAGTGCTTCTACTAAAGTAGCTGAGAAATTTTTTGGAATAGGCGCGCCTTTTTCTATTAAATAAAAAACAAAAGAAGCTCCCTCCAAAAGAGTTTGTGGAGTGCTAGTGATCCTTGTAAAAGTACTCTCCAATATAGACGTTCTTTCTTGCTCTGATGGAATTTGCGCCAAAAGATGAGCAAATCCACGTCGGTCTTGCATGTCAGCACAGTGTTGCAGGATGTCCGAATAAGGACATCTTTCGAAAACCTCATGTAATGTCGATTCTCCTGAAACTAAAGACATATTCATGGTTGTTGTAGAAGGAAGAATCGCTTCTCTTGTATCTACTCTCGTTATGCTTTCAGCAGAAGTAGGAGTAGGCGTTTCCTTCGAAGGCGCTTTGGTAAAATAATTGAGACCAACTGGTAGAACTTGACCAAAAATTTGCATCCCATAAAGTGCTATAGACCAAATTTTTTTTCCTCTTTCCGAAAGATCGAATACACTAGGAGCTTGTTTTCTTTGTAGTTTTCGGAAAAATTCCTTTTTTTCTGGGCTTAAGGGAACTGCATTGGTGTTTTGTAAAAATTCTTCTTCCGAAAGGGGGGGTAATGAAATAATGGCGGCCGGTTGTTTCCAAGAGGTGAACTTTTGTGAGAATGCAAAAATTTTCTCTCGAGCTTCTTGTAGCAAAGCAGGAGGGCACGATATTCTAGGATCTCCTAAAAAAGAAGAAATTTGGGAAAGATAGGGAAGAAGTCGTAATTCAAAGAGGATATCTTGGTGAGAGGATATTTTTTTCTGAGAAAGAGCAAAATCCCATTCAGCAATATTTATAGAGAGATTGCGAAGAAAGTAGCGAAGAAATTTGTCTACAGCTTGCTGTACTTCCTCCCTAGAAATTTGCTGGTATCTTGCAAAAAACGTTAAGAGGTTCTTACTCTCCATATCTTGCGAGGAGATTTTTTCCCGATCCAACAGGCCGAGCATGTTTTTACAAACATCCCAAGAGAAAAGAGATTGTCCTTGTTTCAGAAGAAGTTTTTGTTCTCGTAAGTCAGATATAGTCTCTTCTATTTCTGATTGAACCTGCAAAAACGTTTGGGCAGCTTGAATTTCATTTTTTGTAGAAAGGAGTTCTTGATACAGAGAATCTCTTGGATCTAAGGTGGAAAGTAGATTTTCACACGATTGTAATTGTTCGTGGAAAGGGACAAACGGAACAGCGCACGGGATGGGGATTTCTCCCGCCTTAACATCTTCGAAATACGCTTGAATATCTGAGGAGGCTACGAGAATCGAATGAAATGAGGAAATGTTTTCTCTCAGTTTTTGTTGCTTTGGAGTTAACCCAGAAGAAGGTCCGGGTAGGCTTAAGGTTTTGTCTAAAAGTTCTTTCGCTTTACACTGTACCTCTTTTTTGGATAATTTATGATTCTGATAAGCTAAGCACAGCTCTTGAAATTGAATTTCTAGGGCTTCTGTTGCACCAATCTCAGGTAAAATAGATGAATTTTTTTTTGATACAGACGAACTCATATACCCTTTCAAACCTTTTATATTAGCAAGTTAATACATATATTAATTATAGAGTAATTAGTAATACTTTTCAATGTATTAATTATAAATTGTAAATAAAATATTTTAAGCAATAACTATCATTATGATGATTAGACTTACAAACCACATCAATACAAGCGAAAAAGTTGCAACTACTTAATAATTAGACATATAATAATCAACAAAAATCTTGATCGTTACCTTACAAGTCTTAACAGTCTTGTATTCAGTCACTTTCAAGCCTAGAGCGTCAAGGCTAAGGCAATTGTTGGCTTTGGCATTGAACACTTACTCGACCTGTCTTTTTTTTCAAATTTTCCCGATGGAAAAACTGATAATTTAACGAACTCCACTCCCCTCTCCCTCAACAAAATTCTTTTTCCATTTCTTGGGTCTTGTGCAAGCATAATGTATTTAAGCCAGTTAATATTTGTTGGTTTTAAGATTTGGCTGCAATTAATAATTTAATTAAGTAGCGTATTTATTCCTTGAATAGAACCGACATTATAAAAAACCAGATTTTTTAATTTTTAATAAAAGCAAAAGTAATATATGATATTGAATGCTTTTTTTAAAAAAGCTTATTTTGGACGCATGGATGCTAAGATTTCTGTGTCGAGTATTATACTAAAAAATAAGGATTTATGAGTTCGAGTAGTTCTGTGAAATCTTTTGAATCGGGAGCTCCAAGTCTATCTCCCAATTCCGATGTTTTACCTCTTCGGTTGGTTGATTTTTCTAGTCCGGATGGGAGTCTTTGGCGTTTTAGCCAAAGGCATTCGATTGTAATAATGAAATGTGCATTTAATGAAGAAGGTGGTTGTAATAAAATTTTTTGTGCTATTCCAGTGGAAGATATTCTTTCAAAAACCTTCTCAATGCAAAGTCAAGAGGAAGGGCTGCGTAAGGAAATTGAAAATCGAATAGAAGATGTTTTTTATTATCGATTGCCTCTTTATGCCTTTCGAAAAACTTTTTTGTATGAAGGTGTAAAAGTTAATAATCCTCTAGATAAAATGTATAATTCTGTGCTGGAGGTTCATCAGAAAGCAAAAGATCTTGAAGAAAAGAAAGGGCCAAAATGTGTGATGGATCTAAGGGTTGTTAAACGATACAGGACAAAAAAACAGGGTCATGAGAGATTTTCAGTTCTTATGACTTTTTATAAGTATAATTTATACAAGGTTTTGCCTGAATTGCCAGAAGAGATTCGGGAAATGGTGGCGAGGTCTATGATTTTATCGGTCACTCAGTTCCATCAGTTGTTTCAAAGAGCTCTTATGGATTTTAAATTAAGCAATGTTTTTCTTACTAATACGGAGGTTCTTCTGAGCGATTTTGATTACTCTGGAAGACTTAGAGGTGATGAAAGTCTAGAGGATGGATTTTTCGGAACAGTAATAGCTCCTGAGATTCTCAATGCTAGAAAATGTAAAACTCCCCTTTTTTTAGCAAATACCGATACTTTTGCTATAGGGTGGGCTTTGGCACGGGTTTTACTGTCGTTTTTACAAAAAGAGTCTTTACCTTCTACCTCGAATCCTCAGGATTTTTTTTCTATAATTTTTCAAGCACAAGAGAATTCTGGGATTTTAGATGGAGTGGCTCAATATTTCCTTTCGCATGTAATGCAACCGCCGAATCTAGTTTCGCAGCCTCTTTCCTTTTTTATTTTTCAGTTTTTACATCCCGATTCCAATCAGAGAATTAAAGATAAGGACATGGTTTCATTATTTGATCGTTGTCTTGCGGAGCATAAAAAACTTTTTCTTTAATTTATGCGGCACTTATAGCCTCTGCCGTAAGCTCAGATTATAGGAGAAGGAGAAAAATGAGTAAGTACAATTTCTAGTCCAAGTAATCCCGCGACAGCGTTGTAGAAATTATTCCTAAAATTGCCTCTATGGAAAAGAAGCTAAAATAAAAAGACTATCCTAGATGTGAGGATAGTCTTTATAGGAGTGCTTAATTAAAATCTTCGCAACTCGTAATCTTCTTGTTCATAGCTAGCCCGCAGCTCTTGTTTTTCTTGTCTACAAATCTTATTATAGATATCCCTAACCTTGTGAGTAAAAGGAGGGAGTTCCCCTGTAATTATATCATAAACGTGTTTTGCTTCGATCTTTACATCACAAGCCTCTAGATTGCCATTTTTAGTTCTACCAAGAAACTTTAACTGTAATCTTCCACCTGGTGAATTCAAATCATTGATAACACTTTCTGAAGAGCCCACCATGGACAAAGCTAAAACACTAGCCGCTGCCCAATAATCATTCCCTAGAGATGGAGGGTTTATAAGTTTCTCATCAAACAAAATAGCCGAATACACAGCATAAAAGCCCAAAGCCGGCCAATAATTAGGTGGTATTCGTGGATCATTTGGATCCTGTAGCTCAACATACCGACTAAACTCTATTCCATCCGGACGAACATAAGAATAAATTTCTGATAACCAAAAATGCAAACAATGTTCTTTCAGCCAAAAAGGAGGTAAGGCAAATAAGTTATCCAACTGGGCTTTGTAATTTAAGGGTTCTTTTTTATAGATATCCTTCGCCCTGCTTAAGCACCCAAAATAAATAGGATCAGACCTTTCAGACTGTATCGATGAACTCATAAAATCTCCATTTTTTATTAAACAAATACAATTATACAACTTATTTAATTAACAATAAAGGCATAATATATCAAGGCGCTTAGGTTTAATCACTTCGCTTCAAGGGATGAGAGCACCTCTTAATTATAATTATTAATTGGTGTAGACTGTTACGATGAAAAAATCAAAGTTATCATAGAAGAAAAGGAAAAAATCCTTTACTATGTTTCTCTATCTAAAAGCTATAGAGAAATAGGCGAGCTCCTTCAAGAGTCTCGTTTGCGAAAGTCAGGGAGGAAAAGAAAAACACTGGAATGGAGAAGTCCAAAAGAAGTATTTAAAACATTAACCGGTGCAATCAAACAATTAAAAAAGGAGTTTTTATGTCAGTTCAAGCGTTTTACCAAAGAAGTCAAGACCTTATAAAAAAAATAGAAAGTTTGCCAGAACGTCCCTCTAAAACACAGGTAAACGAGGTGGGCGAAATACATGAGCAGTTTTTGGGGGACTTTGTTGTTCAAGTGCCTCCGCAGAATAGGGTAGAGGCGCTAAAGAATAAGTGTTTTGCTGAGTCTCTGGAGATGTTAAGTCAGAAATTGGATGTGCTTAACCAGAAAAAGAAGCAGGGCCTAGTTCAGGCTTCTGAGGTCGATCCCTCTAAAAAATGCTAATACTCTAATATTTTTACACATTGAGTTAGAGGGGCTTTTGAAGTAAGCCCCTTCGCTTACATTTGTAGACTTCTTCCTTCAAAGCTTTTTTACACTCGGTTTATCGAGAAATATAACCGGCATTGGCTTCTTGAAAAGCTAGGGTATTTAAGTCCTATGGAAGCTAGTAGGGCTTATGAGAAGCCTGCGGCCTCTTTCCTTTTTTATTTTTCAGTTTTTACATCCCGATCCCAATCAGAGAATTAAAGATAAGGACATGGTCCCATTATTTGATCGTTGTTCTTGTGATCTTAGATATAGATACTGAGTCTTGCGGAGCATAAAAAACTTTTTCTTCATCTTTAATGACTATATCGATAAAAAAAGAACCCGTCTTTTTTGGCTTTTTTAATGTTTTCCTCCGAATCGTCAAAAATGTTTGGGGATAAAGAAAAGGGCTTGGGCTCATTTTTCACAAGATGCATAAATGGGAGCTCCCATTGGAGAGGAAAGTGTTTTGCACATAGAGCGGCGTAGACGAATTCTTCAGGATAATAAGAAAGAAACACTCTCCCCCTTTCAACCATTTGGTAGTAGTCTTCTATAAATTGAGAAGACGCTGCAGTGCTCATGTCAAGGCCAAAAATGGCTGCACAAACATGAGGAACGGCTAAGACATCTACTCCTGTAATTTCTTCCAATTCTTTTCGGGTGGACGGGAGGATGCATTTCCACCCATCTGGACTTTTGGGGGAGAAGTAGATAAAGATCTTTTTCTTTTCTAAAAATTCAAAAAGAGGCGTTGGGTCTTTGAGTGGTTCTAATACCGAATCGATCCATACAATTTTCGAAAAACCCAATTTATGAGCTTCGAGCATGAGAAAAATTTTAAAAGCGTAAGGAACTGCAGCATAAGCGAACTCTTTTCCTGAAGGGTGCGGGTACCCACCGATCCGATAGACAAAATAGCCATTAAATCCGGACTGTTCGAGCCCTATTTGGATCCTTTGAATATATTTGGGATATTCTTTGTTATATGAGGCCATAGAAACGATGCAACGATCAGACCCTTTCCCAATTTTTACGATGCTCAGGGGCTGGAAGTTTTTTTTAGAATCGAGCAAATTTTGGTGAATCCCGATGGAACACCTTTTATAAAACCTTTCAAAGGGAAAGTATTCAGCATTTTCTGAGTAGAGTTTGAGTAGTTCTTTTTCAATGGATAATTCATGGATTTTGCTTTGAAGCTCTAGGTAGAAAGACGGAGTTTCTTCGGCTGGGGAAGGAGGCTTAATTGTGAAGAGATTTCCAACAATTTCAAAAGCAATAAATAGAAAAAGAAGAAGATATTTACACATTGATGAACATTAAATGATTTTTCCATCGACGAGCTGAACTTTCTTTTTTGCAAGGCTTGCAAAATGAGGATCGTGGGTAACAAGAATAATTGTCGTCTTGAGTGTTACATTCGATTCTAAGAGGATTTTCATTACCATCTCTCCATTGACTGAATCTAAAGCCCCAGTGAGCTCATCCGCGAAGAGATATTTTGGCTGCATTACAAGAGAGCGTGCTATAGCAACCCTTTGCTGCTCCCCTCCGGATAATTGTCTTGGATATCGATGCATTTTGTCTTTAAGCCCAAACTGTTCTAGAA
>JBAXUO010000119.1:0-5169 GCA_037129625.1 Chlamydiota bacterium | reverse complement strand
TGGAGGTCTGGTCGCAGGAATCTCGATGCTACTATTCTACGCGCTTGAATATCTCGGACATGGTAGGTTTCCCGGAGGATACGCCTTCATGCTCGTTTCGGCACCCAGCGTGATTTTTCTCTGTTGTGGATACCTCAGAGCGAGACAGATCAGAAACATGAATGCCGAACCACCGGCTTCACCTTACGTTTTTGCCGTGAACGGCAAAAACGAAACTCAGCCGTAACGTTCGGTTAAAATAGGACAAGAATAGGATTGAATGACAAAATGGCAATGGATAGTATGTACGCATGAGTCCGACGGTATTCAAATGGAAGGAGTATCGGTTCTTTTTCTTCTCACGTGAAGAACGACGACCTCATGTTCATGCCATTTGTCCGGATGGAGAAGCTAAATTCTGGCTGGAACCTACGGTTGATTTTGCCAGAAACTATGGGTTGTCACAGACCCAAGTGACGGAGTTAAAGAAGATAGTGGAGGAAAAGAGAAATGACATCCTTGACGCTTGGCGCAAACACTTCGCAGGTTGAAGTAACTAATATCGACCGTTTCGGCTTTTGGCTCTTGGTCGAAGATCGGGAATATTTCCTGCCCTATGAGGATTTTCCTTGGTTTCGGAATGCAGCGGTTGATCAGATTTTAAACGTGCAGTTGCTCCACGGAGATCATCTTCACTGGCCAACCCTCGACGTTGATCTTTGCCTTGACTCTCTGGCCCAGCCTGAAGCGTTTCCGCTGATCTACAACTGATCGAACCAATCAATGGAGCGTACAGGCTACGCCTGCCGCTCATTTCTGACGTTCGACACAAAAAGAAAGGAAAATAGAAAAAAGAGGAAAAACAGAAAGAATAAAAAGAACAGAAAAAATCCTTTTGAGCAACATTGCTCACATGGGAGATGTTGTGATTGCAACTTCTGTTCTTCCTTTTTTGAAAAAGAAATTTCCCAAAAGTCAGATCGGTTTTATCGTAAGTTCCTATACAAAATGTGTCATCGAAAAGCATCCTCTTGTCGATTTTATTTATACTGTTGATCACTGGAAATTGGATCGGTCGAAAAAATCTTTAGTAAGAAAGTTTTTTCATTATCTAAAAACAAAAAGAAAAGCTTTAGCTGAGATAAAAAAAGAAAAATACGATGTTGCCATCGATTTATATCTATATTTTCCAAATTCTGTTTTTCTTTTTTGGCAGGCAAAGATCCCTGTGAGAATTGGGTATACGAGTGGAGGTTTTGGTCCTCTTTTGACTCATCCGGTAGACTGGCAGGATAAAAAGCACTATATGAGTTTTTATTATGAAGAGCTTTTAGCAAAGCTCGACGGTTCTATCAAAGTTTCTACCCAAGGTTTTATCCAAAAACCTTTGTTGCCAAATTTGCCGAAGATAAAAAATGGAAGAGAGTTTTTACGGGAAAAGATCCCGGAAAAGTTTTTGGAAAAAGGCTATATCGTTGTTCATCCATCTAGCGACGAGATGCTTAAAGAGTGGCCTTTAGAAAAGTGGCAAGAGCTTCTTGTAAAAAACCAAGGATCTAATTTCTTTGTTTTTACAGGAAAGGGAGAAAGAGAGAAAAAAAATATTAAAAAAATTTGTGAAAGTTTTTCTTCTGAGTTTTTTGTAGATCTTTCCGACAAACTACAGTGGGAAGAACTCCTTTGTGTTATACAAGAAGCAAAACTTTTGATTTCTTTAGATACCTGTGTTACGCATATTGCAAAAAGCTTTTCTGTTCCAAATATTATTTTATTTGCTGGATTAGATGATCCTTGTAAATGGGCTCCTCCTGAAAGCTTTTTGTTTTTTCAACAAAAAAGCTGCCTGCCTTGTTTTAAAAAAGAGGGCTGTTCAAAAATGGAATGTGTTCGAGATGTTTCTGTTTGTGATGTGTACAAAAAAATGACGGAAATTTTAACATAGAACATGCTTCACAAGATTTTTGTAAAAAAGATCAAAGACGCAAAGACTACAAACTATAGAGGAAAAACATGAGAGTTCTTGTCGCAGGCGGCGCCGGATACGTAGGATCTAGATTAGTTCCTGAACTTTTGAAAAAAGGGTATGAGGTTGTTGTTTTAGACTTGTATCTTTACGGAGATGTTTTAGAAAAACATCCTCATTTAACAGAAATTAAAGGAGATATTCGCGACGAGAAACTGGTAAAAAAGGCTTTAGACGGATGCCAAAGCGTTATCCATTTAGCCTGCATTTCTAATGATCCGAGTTTTGAACTCAATCCTTCTCTTGGAAAATCAATCAACTTAGATGCCTTTGAACCTTTTGTGAAAATGGCAAAAAAGGAAAAAGTAAGAAGATTTATCTATGCTTCCTCTTCTTCTGTATACGGAGTCAAAAAAGAGCTCAACGTTACGGAAGAGATGTCTTTAGAACCTCTAACAGATTATTCCAAATTTAAAGCGGAATGTGAAAAAATCCTTTGGAAACACAAAGACAAAGATTTTATTTGTACCGTTCTAAGACCTGCAACGGTTTGCGGATATGCTCCACGTCAAAGATTAGACGTTGTTGTTAATATTTTGACAAATTTAGCCTAACATACCGGCAAAGTAAAAGTTACCGGCGGATCGCAAATGAGACCGAACATTCACATAGAGGATATGGTTCGAGCCTATATTCATGTCTTAGAAGCCCCTGAAGAAAAAGTTCAGGGAGAGACGTTTAATGTCGGTTATCACAATCACACAGTTTTAGATCTTGGAAAAATGGCCCAAAAAGTTGCAGGGAAAAAGAAAAGCATAACACTTGTTATAGAACCGACTAACGACAATCGATCCTATCATGTAAACTCAGACAAAATAACAAAAAAACTCGGCTTTTCTGCAAAACATTCTGTAGAAGAAGCGATGGAAGATTTGATTCAAGCTTTTGAAGAAAACAAACTTCCTAATTCATTAGAAGACAGTCGATATTTTAATATCAAAAAAATGAAAGAAATCAATCTGAAGTGAGTTATGGAAAAGAAAAAAGTCCTCGTTACCGGCGGTTAAAGTGGTCCCCTTTGTCTAGACAATTTTTATCACCAAGCTAAGCTAATAATTCTCAGCACGTTTTGTAAAACTTTCCTTTATTTAGCCAGTTCTATTTACCAGCGTTTAGAGCTAAAAAAACCCTAATTTCTTTCTCAAGAGCCAAGTGCCGGAAGTTACGAAGTAACTGTAGGCACAGCGTTAGAGTAATTGGCGCGAGGTAAATCGTGCCTCTTCACTCTCGTTAACCAACAAGAAACTTAGAGGCAAGAGCCCCTTCATATACAGCGTCTGGAGTCTGATAGTCCAAGCTCTGATGCACCCTCCTTTCGTTATAAAATTTAAAATAGTCATTCAATCCGGTTCTCCCATCATTCATGCCTTGGTAGTCTTTGATGTACACGTTCTCGTACTTCACACTTCTCCAAAGTCTCTCAATAAAAATGTTGTCGAGCGCCCGTCCTCTACCATCCATACTAATTTGGATGCCGGCTAACTCCAGTCTCCCAGTAAATTCTCTACTGGTAAATTGACTCCCTTGGTCTGTATTAAAAATTTCTGGAGTTCCTTTTTTTAAAGCCCTATCTAAAGCTTTTATGCAAAAGTTAGTATCCAGAAGATTTGAAAATTCCCACTCGATTACTTTGCGACTGAACCAATCAATGATCGCAACAAGATACCCGAAGCCATTAGCCAAAGGAATATAGGTAATATCAGCCGACCAAACCTGGTCAATTCGCTCTATTGCCGTCCCTCTCAAAAGGTAAGGATATTTTTTGTCTTCTCGGTTTGGGTCACTGAGCTTTGGTTTAGGATAAATCGCCTCAATCCCCATTTTTCTCATCAAAGATCGCGTCTTTTTTCGACCTATAGAATGGCCAAGTTTTTTTAGCTCAACGGCCATTCGGCGTGCACCGTAAAATGGGGTTTTTGTGTATTGCCTATCAATTAGCTTCATCAAAAAACGAGTCTCTTCAGTAGCAAGAGGCTTGTAATATAAGCCGGAGCGACTGATTCCGAGAATCGTACATTGATCTGCCATTGATAGATTCCTATCATCTTTGTCGACCATAGATTGCCTCTCAGAAACCGTTAGAAGACAGTTTTTTTTTTAACCACTCGAGCTCCATTTTCAGACGTCCAATTTGTTCATATAGATCGCTCTGTTCTTCTGCCTTTTCTTTAGATTTCTTATGTGGCTTATCAAACACCACAGACCCATTTTCCAAAAAATGCTTTTTCCATTCTGAAAGCTGTACTGGGTGAACCTCTAATTCTCCAGCGAGTTCATTCGATGTCTTGTCCTGCTTTAGCACTGCCAAAACAGCCCTTAACTTAAATTCCGGACTATGCCGCTTCCTTTGTTTTCCCATAGAAAATATCTCTTTTATTGGCAGAGAATATTAGCTTATTTTCGGTTAAAAACCTGTCCAAATTTTTGGGGCCATTATAAATTAAACAAGCTCTCAATGTTCAATGTTTTCAAAAGATTCATTCCATTGAGCTTTCTGAAAAGTACTATCAAGAAGCCTGTGAAAAATTTAAATCCTTTCAAAACGTTGTTCTTTGGCAAGGCGATTCTTCAGAAGTTTTACCAAGGCTTCTGGCTTCAATCGATGCTCCGGCAACTTTTTGGCTAGATGCTCATTATGTCGGTCCAGGCACTGCCTTTGGGGAAAAAGAAGTACCTTTATTGGAAGAGTTAGAACTTATTGCCAAGAGAAAATATAAAGATGTTATCATCATTGATGATGCGGATATTATGACTAAAAGGGCGGAATTCAAAGGATGTGGGGATTATAAACCGTTTACATATGACTGGAGCAGTATTACTATAGAAAACATTAAACGAAAAATCAATTGGAAGATTAATCACATCTTGGTTCGCTTTGACAGTTATAAATTACTCGTGCTAACCAATCTAAGTATCTTTGAGTTAATGCAAATGCTTGTCACAAGAGAGATGCGAAAGATTTATTGGCGCTAGTTGAATTAGCAATAGGGATCTATTTTTACCTCCTGCCGCCCCCGACCCGTTGATCGGAGTTATCGAACGCGCCGGTCTGTTGCTGGATAAGCCAACGTTCTTAAAAGAGTTTTGTTCGTCATTCTCGTCAACCGCTCGTGGACGCGAACCATCATCGGCATGTGGCGCACACCCAACCCGGCTATGCGCTGGGT
>JBAXUO010000118.1:0-5196 GCA_037129625.1 Chlamydiota bacterium | reverse complement strand
CTTTCATTCCAAAACCCATAGCTGTACCCGCTGCATCTTGAGCTGCGACCGTAGCTGCATAGGCAGAAGATTTCCGCGATCCGGAAAAATTCACTTTCCCCGCAGAAGCCCATGATAATACATTACCTGCAAGGTCTGTAATGGAAACAATTGTATTATTAAAAGTTGCCTTCACATTAGCAATGCCAACCGGGACATTTCTTGCAGAACGCTTCTTCGTTTTCACAGGGCGTTTTTTATCCGGTGTAGCTGCAGTCTTTTCTTTTTGCTTATTCGTAGCCAAGGTTCATCTCCTTAAATTTTTTTGTTCGCCACAGTTTTTTTCTTACCCTTTCTCGTACGAGAATTGGTTCTCGTTCTCTGTCCTCGAACAGGGAGTCCTAAGCGATGACGCATTCCTCGATAACTATGAATACTGATCAATCGTTTAATGTTATTTTGAACCTGTCTTCTCAGATCCCCTTCCACAACATACTCCGATTGCAAAATAGCACTCAGTTTTGCAATTTCAGCTTCAGTCAGCCCCTTCGCTTTCATGTTCTTATCGAGGCCTAATTTCTCTATAATATCGGTCGAAAGGTTTCTTCCAATTCCGTAAATGTAAGTTAAACTAACTTCTAATCTCTTATTGTCCGGAATATCAATTCCTATTACCCTCGGCATTCCTATCCTCTTTATAATTAATTCTTAACGTCCTTTGATCTTAACCCTTTTCATAAAGCCATCATACTTCTTCATCAAAAGATGTGACTCAATTTGCTTTGCGGTATCTAGAATAACACCAACAAGGATTAAAAGGGAAGTTCCCCCAAAAAAATGGGAAATTCTAGAATCTATCCCTAACAGTCGACTCACTAAAATAGGTAAAATTGCAATAATGGATAAAAAAATTCCCCCTAAAAGAGTAACACGTCCCATTGTTGCTTCTAAAAAGTCTTGCGTCGGCTTCCCTTGTCGTATTCCAGGTATAAATGCTCCATTTTTCTTCATATCAGAAGCGATCTGATCGGGATGAAATTGCGTCGCAGTCCAAAAGTAAGTAAAAAATAAAATAAGTAATACATAAAAAATGGTATATCCCCAATTTCCTGGAGTCAAAAAATTCGCCATCCTACCTAGCATACTTCCTTGTCCTAAAAATTGACCAATAGTCGCAGGAAACATCAAAATCGATGAAGCAAAAATCACCGGAATTACACCAGCATAATTAATTTTTAAAGGCAAAAAAGAATTTCCACCTTGTGTCTCTTTTCGTCCTACAATCCGTCTTGCATACTGAAGATGAATCTTCCGTTGGCCTTGAATCACTAAAATCGTTCCCACAGTTATGAATACAAAAACCCCGCACAAAACTACTAACGAAGAAAAAGTCAACTGTCCCACTTCTTGTGATTCTAAATTAAGTTGCTTAAAAATCGAGCCAATCGTTCCGGGTAATGAAGAAAGTATCCCTACTGTAATGATCAAGCTAATCCCGTTTCCAATTCCCTTCTCCGTAATCTGCTCTCCAATCCACATTAATAATAACGTTCCAACTGTCATGGTAAAAGTAAACGTCATAAAGTACAGCCATGGAACTCCAAAAATCTGAATTTCTAAAATTTCATTTACAATGATTCCAGGATGAGAGGCATTGATACCCATGGCATACTTAGCAAATAAACCTGACTGAAATATAGCTAATAACATGGTACCCACTCGAGTCCATTTCGCTATTTTTTTCCGTCCAAGATCAGGATTCTCTTTAATCTCTCTCTGAAAAGAAGGTACTAAAGCAACGACGAGCTGCATGATAATCGAAGAGGAAATATAAGGCATCACTCCTAAAGCCACAACCGTCATATGAGCAAAAGCACCGCCGGAAAAAATATCCATTAACTGAAATAAATTTTGCCCACCTCCAGTCGCATAACGTAAAATGGTAATCGCTACATCGGCATTAATTCCAGGTACAGGAATAAAAGCTCCCACACGACAAACAATTAATAGAGCTACTGTAAATAAAATTTTACCTCTTAGCTCTGGAATCGCGAAAATACGCCTTAAGCTTTCAATCATCACATCGCTCTTTTATAATTCTAAAATTCTAAAATCTTATAAGAAATTTTACTTTCTTCCAATTTTCGAATCGCTTCTTTAGAAAAAGAACGCGCTTCGATTGTGATTTTTTTACTCAATTCCCCTTTAGACAAAATTTTAAGCCCGCCAGGAACATTGTGTCCAATAAAACCTTTGTCTTGCATGGTTTGAATGTTAACAACTTCTCCATCCTCAAACATTTCTTGTATCCAAGAAAGATTAACCGCTACATGAAGCTTTGCAAACATTCCTCTAGAAAATCCTCGATTAGGTAATCTTCGGAAAAGACGCATTTGTCCCCCCTCATACCCAATTCTCAAAGTAGCTCCACATCTAGATCCCTGTCCTTTATGACCTCGACCACATGTCTTACCTCTTCCAGATGCTGGACCACGACCTACTCGTTGATGTTTCTGTTTGGGACGCGTTGAGTTTTTCAGATTCCATAATTCGATCATACAAGACCCCTTTCTTCTAAAGATTGTTTCCGATTTCGTAAACGTTTAAGAGCTAAAAAAGCAGCTCTTACTTGGTTCAATGGATTACTCGATCCTAGACTCTTCGCGACTACATCTTTAATGCCGGCAAGTTCCAACACAGAACGAACTTTCGATCCAGCAACAACTCCTGTACCTTCTTTCGCAGGTTTTAATAAAAGTTTTGCTCCATCCCATTCAACATAAACTTCGTGAGGAATCGTTGTTCCATCCATTTCAAAAGTACTAATATTCTTTTTCGCAGCTTCAGTTCCCTTGCGAATGGCATCCGCTACTTCTTTGGCTTTTGCAAAACCATACCCAACATGCCCTTGTCCATCACCCACTAAAATTAGAGCGGAAAAATTAAACTTTTTTCCACCTTTCACAACCTTCGAACTTCGGTTGATATAAAGCACTTTTTCTTCTAACTCAACCCCATCATGGGTTTTTTTCACTTCTCGTTTCGCCATTGTCTATAACCTAAATTGTTAAAATTGCAAGCCTGAAGCACGAGCTGCATTTGCCAACTCCGCTAAAAGACCATGAAACTTATATCTACCTCGATCGAAAACGACCCTTTCAATACTTTTTTCTTTTGCAAGTTCAGCTACTTTTTTTCCAATGTGCTGAGCAGCCTCTTTCGATTTCTGACTAAAATTGGATTTTTTATTCTCTTTAGAAAGCGTACCAAAACTGACTAAAGTACATCCTTTTTCATCATCAATTAATTGTACAAACAAATGTCGATTCGACTTGTTTACACACATCCGAGGTTGTTCTGCAGTACCTTTTAGCTTTTTTCGAACTCGTAAGACCCGTCTTTTACGGCTTTTCGCTCTCTTTTTTAAACTATAATCCATTGCTCAACCTTTTTTATTTTTTTGTAGTGGCAGCCGCAGCTGTTTTTGCAGCCTTTCCAGCTTTCTTACGTACATATTCTCCCACATATCGAATTCCTTTGCCCTTGTATGGCTCAGGCTTCTTAATAGAACGTACTTTTGCAGCAAAACTCCCAACTTCTTCCTTATCTAGTCCGGTAATCACTATATCAATCCCTTTATCCACTGTAACATGTACCCCTTTTGGTATGGATACTTCAGTGGGATGTGAAAAACCAACTTTTAAATCAAGTACCGATCCCTTTACCGCAGCACGGAAACCAACCCCAACTAAGGTTAATTTCTTCTCAAACCCTTTTGATACACCCTCAATACAGTTTTTCACTAAAGAGCGATACAAACCATGATAAGCACCATCAGAGAGAACCTTTTCATTCCATCCTATATGCACAAATCCCTCTTGTGCAGAAACAGAAATTCCGTTTTCTAACACACGAGTCACAGTCCCTTTTGGACCCTTCACTGTTAACAGCAAAGCCTTTTCATCCACCTTTATCTCAACCCCTTTAGGTAAGGGAATTGGAATCTTACCAAGTCTTGACATGTCTCATTGCCCTCTTTACCAAACGTATCCTAATATTTCCCCACCAACTCCGAGTTCGCGGGCTTTCCTATCATCCAGAATTCCTTTAGAAGTCGTTAAAATTACGATTCCAAATCCGCCCTGAACTCTCGGAATTTTTTTACATTCCACATATCTTCGAAGTCCCGGAGAAGAAATTCTCTTCAATCCATGAATCACAGAACGTCTATCCGCTGTATATTTTAAAAAAATTCGCACTTGTCTTTTCGGATCACTAACTATAAAATTTTCTATAAATCCTTGCTCTTTTAAAATTTCAAGCATTCGAACTTTCATCTGACTCACACCAATATCCACATAGCGTTTCTGTGCACTAAGTGCATTTCTAATATTCGTCAAAAGTTCTGCAATAGGATCATTAAATAATGCCATATTTTCCTTTTCCTCTACTTAAATGGGAACCCAAATAAACGAAGGAGTTGTATACAACCTTCATTTTCATTGGCGGATGTAACAAAAGTCACATTCATTCCTTGTACCCGTTTTACCTCATCCAAATTCAACTCTGGAAAAATTTGCTGGTCTTCAATACCCAAACTATAACTTCCTTTACCATCTCCTTTCGTCTCAAAACCACGAAAGTCTCGAATCCTTGGCGTCACAATATTAATGAAACGATCCAGAAAATCAAACATTCTCTTTTTACGTAACGTGACTTTTAAACCTATAGACTGATCTTCACGAAGCTTGAAATTTGAAATCGCAGTTTTCGATTTCGTAATGATAGGTTTTTGACTGGAAAGAAGAGTAAGTTCCTTAATATGAGCCTGAAAAGCATTCTTATCTTTTGCTCCTTCAGCTACTCCCATAGAAATAACAATCTTCTTTAACCGAGCCATCTCCATCACATTTCGATCCGGAAACTCCTTCATTAAGTGAGGTAAAATTTCTTCTCGATACTTTTTTTGTAACCTAGACATGAAACTTCCTATCTCTTGTTGATAGAACGTAATAAAACGTCCTTTCCATTTTCCGAGTAAATTAACTCTTTATTTCCATTCTCTAACATACGAACAGATACCGAAATGGGCTTTCCTTCCCCATTGCAAAAACTCACATTTGAAATGTGAATAGGCATCTCTCGATCTATAATTTGAGCCGTTTGCATCTTTTGGGTCTTTTTTACATGTTTCTTACGGATATTCACCCCTTCAAC
>JBAXUO010000117.1:0-5231 GCA_037129625.1 Chlamydiota bacterium | reverse complement strand
CAGCCTTAGAAATTGTCAAAAACCAGTCTATGCAAGAGTTTAAAAAGTGAAGTTTTTATACTGGCCCTAGTTTCTTTAGACACGGATTTGTGGTAAACTAGAAAACCCAAATGATGAGGAAATTTTGACAGAGCAAATACAAAAGAAAATATTTGAAGATTCTACTACTCAAAGACGCTGGATAGGATGATTGGCTCCGTTAGGACCATCGTGAGCTACAACTTGCTTTTTTTCGAGAGGTTCTCGGCAAA
Source organism: Chlamydiota bacterium (assembly GCA_037129625.1). GTDB lineage: Bacteria > Chlamydiota > Chlamydiia > Chlamydiales > SM23-39 > JBAXUO01. Next base: position 4,980 of record JBAXUO010000117.1, on the reverse strand, counting down.
TACCACATATGTCATTTGGATTGTAAGCTGTTGGGTTGGAAAAAGAAACCGCCATAAAACATTCCTAAAATGTAAATAGGGATTTATTTTAACAGTATTAGAAATTTTATCTATTTATAATTTTTACTTAATTTTTATTTATGTTTTAGTAAACTTTTTAAGTATTTGGTTTTTACGCTGTTAATTGCTATGTGCTAGGTTATTTTGCGAAAATTAGTATCGGTCTACTCTTTCAAAAAGGAGAGAGAGCCCAATATAAAAGCTCTCCAGAGAATTCTTCCATCCTGTACAATATCTATTAAAATAGATCTAAGGTTTCATGCAAAAAGAATTCTCTTCCTCAGATTATAAATATGGATTCTCAACCCCTATCGAATCAGAGACTTTCCCCAAAGGTCTCAATGAAGAGGTGATTCGAAAAATTTCTAAAAAAAAGAATGAACCTTCTTTTATTTTGCAGTTCCGTTTGAAAGCTTTTCAAGCTTGGCAAAAAATGAAGGAACCCCATTTTTGTGAAGCGGTATACCCTCCAATCAATTATCAAGATATCTCTTATTACTCCGAACCCAAATCTAAACCGAAGCTTAGGAAATTAGAAGATGCCGATCCGGAGATATTAAAAACTTTGAAAAAACTCGGAGTCCCTTTTGAAGATCAAAAACGACTTTTAAATGTTTCAGTGGATGTGGTATTTGATTCCGTTTCTATCGGCACGAGTTTTCAAGAAAAATTAAAAGCCGCCGGCGTTGTCCTTTGTCCTATTTCGGAAGCTGTTCATAAATACCCGGAACAGATCGAAAAATATCTTGGTTCTGTAGTCTCTTATGCAGATAATTTTTTTGCCGCTTTGAATGCTTCTATTTTCTCTGACGGTTCTTTTGTTTATATCCCGAAGGGGGTCAAATGTCCTATTGAACTTTCTACGTACTTCCGGATCAATGAAAAATCGATTGGACAGTTTGAAAGAACTTTGATTGTGGCAGAAGAAGATTCTTATGTAAGCTATTTAGAAGGATGTACTGCGCCCGCATATGATGTGAATCAACTTCATGGGGGCGTTGTGGAATTAATTGCCCATAAAGGGGCTGAGATAAAGTATTCTACGGTTCAAAATTGGTATTCCGGAGATCCTAACACTGGAAAGGGTGGAATTTACAACTTCGTTACGAAAAGAGGCCTTTGTCATGAAAGAGCTAAAATTTCTTGGACTCAGGTGGAGGTAGGCGCTGCGATTACCTGGAAATATCCCGGCTGTATTTTGCAGGGGGATGATTCGGTTGGGGAGTTTTATTCTGTGGCTCTTACCAACGGTCATATGCAAGCGGATACAGGGACTCGGATGATCCATAGGGGAAAAAGAACGAAATCTACTATTATATCCAAAGGAATTTCTGCCGATTCTTCTTCGAATGCTTATAGAGGCCTTGTCCGAATTTGCCCTTCGGCGACGGGGTCTAGAAATTATTCCCAGTGTGATTCTTTGCTCGTCGGTAAAAAAGCTTCAGCTCATACTTTTCCGACCATTGAAGGAGAAAATGCCTTTTGCAAAGTAGAACATGAAGCTTCTACTTCTCGTATTAGTGAAGATGAGCTTCTCTACTTAGAATCTAGAGGTATTTCAAAAGAAGAGGCTATTTCTATGATCGTGAACGGCTTTTGCAAAGAAGTTATGCGAGAGCTTCCTTTAGAATTTGCCGTGGAATCCCAAAAACTTTTAGCTTTAAAATTAGAAGGATCGATGTGATGTTAGAGATACAAAACCTTTGTGTAGAAGTGAACCAGAAGAAGATTATTCGTGACTTAACCCTTTCGTTAAGGCAAGGAGAAATTCATGTGGTGATGGGTCCTAATGGAGTGGGTAAATCAACCCTTTCGCAAGTATTAGCCGGTCATCCGGCCTACCGTGTAACGGAAGGCAAGATTCTCTTTAAAGGCAAAGATCTTACAACCATGTCTCCCGAAGAAAGATCTTTTGGTGGCCTTTTTGTTAGTTTTCAACATCCTATGGAAATTGCCGGTATTAGCAATCTTCAATTTCTTCAAGCTATATACAATGCTAAAAGAAAGAAACTGAATTTACCTAAAATGGGCGAAAAGGAATTTCTCCCCATTCTCAAGGAAAAAATGACTTTGGTTGGTATGAAAGAAGAGTTTATCAAAAGAAATATGAATGAGGGCTTTTCCGGCGGAGAGAAGAAAAGAAATGAAGTTCTTCAGATGGCTTTATTAGACCCTATGTTTTGTGTGCTCGATGAACTCGATTCGGGGTTGGATATCGATGCGTTAAAGACTCTCGCTCATGCTGTCAATTTTTTGAAAAGAGCCGATATGACTTATCTTTTGATTACTCACTATTCACGTATTTTGAACTACATCAAACCTGATTTTGTTCATGTGATGATGGGAGGAAAAATTGTAAAAACAGGGGATCTTTCTCTTGCAGACGAATTAGAGAAACGAGGGTATGATTGGCTGATTTAAAGGATCTCTTTACTTCCTATCTAGCTTCTATATCCGAGCTTTCTTCTTTTCAACAGAAGGCTTGGAATCGATTTTGTGATGAGTATGTTTTGAAAAAAGAAGATGAAGAACTTTTTTTTAATAATAAAGTTTTAGCTTCGGAAAAAAAACTCTCTTCTTTTGATATGTCGATGGTGCGCCTTGGTTGTGATTATCTTGTTTTTGTGGATGGTTTTTTTCAGAAACATCTTTCTTCTTTTCCTGAATGTCTTGAAATCTATGAAGAAAAAGAAGCAAAAGAAATCTATAGTCATTTTGCAATAAATCATCAAAAAGAGAGATGGCGAGAGCATTTATTTCCTTTGTATTGGCTACAGTTTCTCTTTTCGAAAGCCAAGATATGGATTCGGGTGCCTGGGAAAATTCGATTGCAAAAACCTATTCAAATGATTCATATATTTACTCAAGAGAATGCTTGGGTTTTCCCCTCGATGCAAATCATTGCGGGTAAGGAGAGCTCTATTTCTTTTTTCTCAACTATCATTGGGGGCAAAACATCCTATGTTAGCTCTATTATTGACTTTTTTTTAGAAGAGGCTTCTAAAGTTCGTTATATTTCTTCTCAAGAAGGGGGATTTCAAGACGAGATGGTAGTGGCTTCTGTAAAAAAAGAGGCCCAGCTCGAAGTGAAATCCTGGAATGAGGAAAGTAATTTTCACCGTAAGCACTACCATGTTTTTTTAGAGGGGGAAAAGGGCTCTTTTCATTTATTAGAAGGGTGGAAAGCAGCCCAGATTGATAAGTTGGAGGTTTTTAGCTGCGTCGATCATAGGGCGCCTATGACTATTTCCAAATTGTTGACAAAGGGAATTGTTACTGAAAAAAGTTCCTCTTCCTTTAAGGGAGATATTTGGATCCGTTCGAATGCGAATCTTTCTGAAAGTAGTCAGTTGAACCATAACTTGATTCTTGATGAAGGGAAGGCAACAACGTCTCCTCAGCTTCGAGTTTTTGTGGATGAGGTAAAGGCGGTTCACGGATCAACCATTGCACAAATGGAAGAGGAAGAGTTGTTTTATTTAGAGACGAGAGGAATTTCAAAAGAAGAAAGTCGTATATTATTTGTAGAAGGTTTTCTCAAAGAAATCACAGATGGGTTTTTTATATGAATATTAAAAAGATGCAAGAATTTTATCGAGATTTCGTGGAAAAAAGAGATTGGAAGGAGTTTCATTCTCCTAAAAATTTAAGTATGGCTCTTTCTGTTGAGGCGTCAGAACTGGTGGAAATTTTTCAATGGCTTAGTGAAAAACAATCTTGGAATATCAAGGATCATCCGGAAAAGTTGATTGCTGTACAAGATGAAATGGCTGACATTTTTAGTTATTTGATTCGACTTTCGGATGTTTTAGAGATGGATTTAGAAAAAGCTTTTTGGGATAAATTTCAGAAAAATGCTGAAAAATACCCTTTGGAAAAGTCGAAAGAGATAGCTCAAAAAATAAGAGATTTATAAGAAAAAAGGATCATGTATGGATGTATATAAAATACGAGAAGACTTTCCTATTTTATCTAGAAAAATTCGGGATAAACCTCTTGTTTATTTAGATTCGGCGGCTACCTCCCAAAAACCTAGGCAAGTGATAGAGGCTCTTTCTCGATTTTATCTAGAAGAATATGGGACGGTTCATCGGGGGATCTATGAACTTACAGTGCAAGCAACGGAAAAATATAATGCTTCGAGGTCTTATGTAGCTTCTTTTTTACATGCAGCTAGTGATGAAGAGATTATTTTTACTCGAGGGACGACGGGTAGTATTAATCTTGTGGCTAGATCCTATGGGGAAACCTTTGTTAAAGAAGGGGATGAAATTATTATTTCAGAGATGGAGCATCATTCGAATATTGTTCCTTGGCAAATGCTCGCTGAGAGAAAAAAAGCCATTTTGAAAGTAGTTCCCATTAATGATTTGGGTGAGCTTCGTTTGGATCGGTATGTAGAGCTTTTATCTCCAAGAACGAAGATCGTGAGTATGGCTCATATGGCAAACTCGACAGGAACGATTCATCCTATTCGAGAAATAATAAAAGAAGCTCATCGATTTGGAGCTAAAGTATTGATAGACGGGGCTCAAGGGGCTCCTCATTTATTTGTGGATGTGCAGGATTTAGATGTCGATTTTTATGCTTTTTCCAGTCACAAAACCTATGGGCCCACCGGAGTGGGGGTTTTGTATGGAAAGAAAGAGCTTTTAGAGAAAATGCCTCCGGTAGAGGGTGGTGGAGATATGATTGATAGCGTCACTTTTAAAAAGACTACCTATCAAGGGCCTCCTCTTCGTTTTGAGGCGGGAACTCCTATTATTGCAGAGGTAATTGCTTTGAAAGAAGCTTTACAATATATCGATGCTATTGGAAGAAAGAATATTGAAAAATGGGAAAAAGAGCTTCTTTTATATGCTACTAAACGGGTGGAAGAAATCCCTCACATTAAGATTATTGGTCAAGCAAAAGAGAAGG
>JBAXUO010000116.1:0-5357 GCA_037129625.1 Chlamydiota bacterium | reverse complement strand
CATCCAACAGCCCAAACAAGTAATAATGTTTCTTCTTCGGCGACAGAAACGCTGCCATATTTTTTAAGCTCGGAGTCATTTAGGTCAATTACATAACTATAGTTTGGCTGTCTAAGAAATCCTCCGCGAACTTGCCGAAATCTTAATATTTTATCTAAATCATTTATCCCAATGTTTCCGAGAGTCGGATTTATCAATATTCGGCATTTGTCACTTTTGCGTTTCAACATTTCAACCGCTTTTTCTGACAAATCTGAGCCACTCACACAAAGAGAAGAAAATCTTTTTTTCAAAGCAATTCCAATACAACCGCTCCCACATCCAATATCCCATACCACCTGATTTCGAACCGAACCTTTCTCCATTTTTTTTACAATAAGATCTACTAAAAGCTCCGTCTCCTGTCTTGGAATAAGAACATCGCAAGAAACTTCAATATCACAACCGTAAAAGGGAACCCTTCCTAAAATGTACGCGAGTGGCTCTCCCGCCTTACGACGAGAAAGAAGATGAAGAATCTGTTTATGATCCTCACAAGAGATCTCTTGACCCGGATTAAAATAGAGAGTTTCCCTTGTACAATGAAGAACAAAACAAAAAACATCCTCCACTGAGCGTAGACGATCTTCAACTGGATCTAAGAAATCCAAAGCAAAAGTTAGGAAATCTCTGCATCTCATACAGAGAGTTTTTGTTGATAAAAATAGGAGACTAAGGCTTCTGTCATATCATCCAAATCTCCCTGCATAACCTTATCCAACTTATAAAGAGTAAGTCCAATTCGATGATCTGTGATTCGGTTTTGAGGGAAATTATAGGTTCGAATTTTCTCTGAACGATCTCCGGATCCTACTTGAGCCGAACGGGTCGCCGAAAGAGCTTCTTCTTGTTGCATTTTAGCTCTGTCAGCTAATTTTGCGGCTAAAAAACGAAGGCATTTCTCACGATTTTTATGTTGACTTCTTTCTTCTTGGCAAGTCACAACAATGCCAGACGGCATGTGAGTCATACGAACCGCAGAATCCGTTTTATTCACATGCTGACCTCCCGCTCCGGAAGAGCGGTACGTATCAATCTGAAGATCTCTTTCATCAATTTCGATCTCTTCACTAGGAAGCGGCTCTAATAAAACAGCTACAGTCACAGCAGAAGTATGAACCCGACCTTGAGCTTCCGTTTCAGGGACTCTTTGCACTCGATGAATTCCCCCTTCATGTTGAAGAAGGCGGTGCACATTCTGTCCTGAAATGCTCATAATATACTCTTTAAATCCCCCCATGTCGGATGGCGTAAAAGAAAGAGTCTCTGTTGTCCACCCTTTACTTGAAGCATAACAACGATACATATTAGCGCAATTTGCGACAAATAAAGAGGCCTCTTCTCCGCCAGTACCGGCACGAATTTCCATAATAACATTTCGGCTATCTCTTGGATCTGGAGGAACGAGTAAATTTTCAATTTTTTTTTGTAAAAAAGCTTGAGAATTTCTTAAATTGGCCACTTCTTGCTTAATGATCTCAATCATTTCAGGATCCTTTTCGGTTACAAAAAGGGATTCATTTTCTAAAATCTGTCTTGAAACTTTTTGCAACGAGTCATACGTATCTTTTATTGCTGAAAGATAAGCATGATCCTGGGTCAATTTACGATATAGCTCTTGATCGAGAAAAGTGTCAGGTTTGCCGAGTAGATCTTCTACTTCGACAAACCTTTGAAGAAGTTTACTTACTTTTTCCAACATTTAATTTCTTTTTAGTCTTGACGGCTTCTTTTTGTTTCTTACTTTCTTCTTCTTTCTCTTTATCTTTTTCTTTGTCTTTTTCTATTTGTTCTTTTTTCTTAGCATATTTCTTGGTAAACTTATCGACTCTTCCTTCGGTATCTAGGAACTGATTTGCTTTCGTAAAGAAAGGATGAGAAGCCGAAGAAACGGCCAAACGATACATCGGATATTTTTTTCCTTCGAACTCTTCGATCTCTTTGGATTGCAAAGTGGAACCACAAACAAATTTATACCCTGTGGAAGAATCAACAAATAAAACTTCTTGGTAGGCTGGGTGACTATCTTTTTTCATTGAATAACTCCTAATAACGTGTAAAGAAAGTATCTTAACTGCCAAATAGATAAAAATCAAGGAATCTCTTGAGCCGCTAGAAAAACTTTGTAGTTTTAATTTCCGTTTCTTCAAAATGGGAGTCATGATGAAAGAAACCATACACCAGTTCTTATCGAAGCGGCCGACTCCAAAAGGGTTAAAATTTCTTATATACATAACTCTTTTTGTTCAGCTCTTTGCACTCATAGCCCCGGAAGTAATCCCCCATTTAGGACTTTCAGTAGCCACATTAAAAAAAGGTTTTACCTGGCAACCTCTTACCTATCTTTTTCTTCCGACCGAATCCCATTTTTCCTTTTCCTTTTTAATCCAAACCGCATTTGCCTTTTATTTTTTATGGTTTTTTGGCAGCGCCCTTATAGAAAGAATAACCCCATGGAAATTTTTCTTTCTTTATTTTGCGAGTGGAATCATTGCCGGACTCTTTTCGATATGGGTTGCCTCATTACTCCATCAAGACACTTTTTTTCTGATGGGCAACTCTGCGTCACTTTTAGCAATGATTATGACATGGAATCTTCTAAATCCAAAAGCCACCATTTTTCTATTTTTTGTAATCCCTTTTCGTATGGGTCAATTTCTTCTCTTTGTCATAGGAGGCATTCTTTTTCTTTATTTGATTCATGGGGATTGGATTCACCTCTCTTATAATATGGCAGGGGTGATTTTTGGGGTTCTTTTCACAATCCTTTTCTTTCAATCGCCAAAAGCTCTATGGAAAAAATACAAGCACTTATTTTCTAGAAAAAAGAAAGTGGAAATTTATGACTTTGCCACCGGCAAACAAATAAAGCGCGACGAACTATTTCTAGAAGAAATGCTTACCAAAATCTCCAAACAAGGGGAAAAATCCCTATCTTTTTGGGAAAAGAGAAAAATGAAAAAAATCTTAAAAAGTAGAAAAAATTAGGAAATTTCCCGCTTTTTTTGAAAAAAAGCCTTTAATAGATGGGATGAAAACTCCTCAAGAACGCCCTTTGTAATCAATACTTCATGCATGGGATGTTTCATCGAAAAAAGATCAATCCAACTTCCATTAGCCCCTAGGCGCAAATCCTTAGCCCCCCAAACTAACCGCTTGACTCGAGAGGCTAAAATGGCTCCAGAGCACATAGCACAGGGTTCTAGAGTAGAATATAAAGTGGTATCAACAAGCCTCCAATTCTCCAAAAAAGAGGCTCCGGAGGTCAAACAAAGCATTTCGGCATGAGCAGTGGCATCTTTTAAAAGTTCTACTTGGTTATGCCCCCTAGCAATAATTTTATCTTGAAAGACCAAAACAGCCCCAACGGGAACCTCAGCTTCTTTAAAAGCTTTTTCGGCCTCTTTCAAGGCCTCTTTCATAAAAAAAACATCTTTTTCATCCATAAAACTAAAAAAAGTACATAAAAAGAAAATTTTCTCTAATTCTTAAGCGTTTTACACTGTAAACTTAAAGAATAATGTGGTTTTTTTGATTTGCTAGTCAAGCCCTTTCATGAATATCCTATTGATTTGATATTCCCGCTCCTGTACCATATTTCTTAGGTTTATGACATATAGTGTGAAATTGCTTAGCTAGAACTTTCAATAGAGAGGAATATAATGTCCTTAGATAAAGGTACGAAAGAAGAAATTACAAAAAAGTTTCAGTTACATGAAAAAGATACGGGATCTGCGGATGTGCAGATTGCAATTCTCACTGAACGAATTGCCGAGCTCACAGAACATTTAAAGTTATCTCCAAAAGATCACAGTTCTCGACTCGCCCTACTAAAACTCGTAGGTCAAAGACGTAAGTTGTTGGATTATTTAAATTCAACCGATACGAAGCGATACCAATCGCTTATATTGCGTCTTAGCTTGCGTAAATAAGAATAACGCCGGGTAATCTCCGGCGTATGTTACGGGAAAAGGATTCTTCAGTTTGTATAGAGAGCAGAATAAAAGTTTTGACTATATTAAGACTTTTTTTCTGATTTCTATATTCAAGAAGTATTCTTTTCCTGACATTTCTCTCAGCATTCAAACCAAGGTTTAATACAATGCAGCGAAAAACAATACAGGTTTCCTTAGATGGGAAAGAAATTATTTTTGAAACAGGTAAAATAGCTAAACAGGCAAATGGAAGTGTCTTTCTACACTGTGGAGAAACAAGCGTTTTAGCTACCGCCTGTGCCGCTCAAACTGTAAATGAAGAAATCGATTTTTTTCCATTACGGGTTGATTACCAAGAAAAACTCTCTTCTGTCGGAAAAACTCTAGGTGGTTTTATCAAACGGGAAGGAAAACCCTCTACCCATGAAATTCTGGTCAGTCGTTTCATTGACCGAACTCTTCGTCCTCTTTTTGAAGATGGTTATTACACAGAAGTACAAGTGCTTGCTTACGTCTATTCTTATGACGGCGTAAATATTCCCGACGTACTCAGCATTTGCGCCGCCTCTGCGGCTCTCGCCCTATCGGATATCCCTTTAATTAAGCCTATCGGCGCAGTTCGTGTAGGATATATCGATGGAAAGTTTATCGTTAATCCTTCCAATGACGAAAAAAAACTCTCTAAGCTAGATCTCATTTTAGCCGGAACGGAAGATGCTATCTTGATGATTGAAGGTTACTGCGATTTTCTTACAGAAGAACAAATTTTAGAGGCTATTGAATATGGCCACAAATACATTAAAAAGATTTGTCACGCTATTCATGAATGGCAAAAAGAAATTGGAAAACCAAAAAATCTAAAAGATATCCATCATCTTTCCAAAGAAGTACAGGAAGATGTTTCAAAATCTGTATCCCATCTCCTTGAAAAGGCTCTCCTTATTGCCAATAAAAAAGAAAGATCGGATGCTTTTGGAAGTATGCAGAAAATTTTACAAGAAGTTTTCTTTCCAAAGGGACAGGAACCGAAATACCTCAAAAAAGACGTTCAATTTGCATTTAAAAAGCTCTCTTCCGATCTTATGCGTAAGAAAATTCTCGATGAGAACCTTCGCATTGATGGAAGAAAAATGAACGAAATTCGTCCGATAGACATTGAAGTAGGTCTTTTAGGACGAACCCACGGAAGCGCTCTTTTCACAAGAGGAGAAACTCAAGCTTTGGCCGTATGTACTCTCGGTGGAGAAACTATGGGTCAACGTTTTGAAAATCTCCATGGTGAGGGAACTCAACGTTTCTATTTACAATATCATTTTCCTCCGTTTTCAGTAGGCGAAGTAGGTCGAAGCGGCTTTCCGGGTCGAAGAGAAATCGGACACGGCA
>JBAXUO010000115.1:0-5357 GCA_037129625.1 Chlamydiota bacterium | reverse complement strand
TGCATGAAAAGAGTTTTTTTGTATCCCTAAAGCAAAACTGAATTCTTCCTGGAGCAGCTGTCCTCGTAGACTATAATCGGTACAACGATGAGTATATAAAACCTCTTGCGAAGACGAGAATCGATCGACTTGACGAAGAAATTGAGAGTCATAGGTGTAGCGGATCTTAGAATCATCAGGAAGGGTAATGATAAGAGGCCTATCAAAAAGATCATAAGAGGCTTTGATGGTTAGCTTATTTGTATTTTCTTTTACAACATTCCCATAAAGATCCAAGGCTCTTTCGATCACAATATTTTGCCCCATATCCATAGCTTTGAGTAAATAACCCATAGACGTGTAGTTAAAGACGTGAAAAATCTTTCCATCCGAAGAACGAAGTGTATCTATATATCCAAAAGGAGTGTAGGTATAAGTGAGTACAACTCCATTAGGAAGGGTTTTAGTCAAAATCCGGCCGGAAAAAGTGTAGGTATATTGATAGATCTTTTCTTCAGGTGTTCCGCAGGCCCGAATCATACTCATTTTATAGTTCATTGGAGTATAGGAGTATTTTGTCAGAAGAGTTCTAAGATAAGTAGCGCTTTCATATATGTGATTTGTATGGAGCACAACATTATTACAAGGATCACAGGAAAACTCTTCTGAGGCTATCGTTTCTTTTTGAGGATTTTGAATTTCTTTTTTTACCGTCCAGCCTAAGGCGTTTTCTGTTTGAATCGTCGATATATTCATTGGGTCTATGGTTGTGATTTGTAATACCTTTTGCCCAAGAATATTGAGATAATTCTCATCGTAAATGGTTTTTGTCACATTTCCAAGAGGATCTCGATGCTCAATTAAACGTCCAAAAGCATCATGAAGGAAAGTTTCTGTGTCACTATTTCTTGTGATTGTTTTTTGATTGCCATCCTCATCAAATGTAAAATTGGTTTTGGTTTGAAGGATGCCCATTGAATCTTCTTTTCTTTCTTCAATTATCCGATCCAAAAGATCCTTTATATAGTAAATCCAGTAGGAGTTGTTTTTGCAAATAGAAGAAACTCTTCCTAAGAAATCATAGCCAAACAGAATCTTTTTCTTTCCAAAAGTCTCAGAGATCTTTTTTCCTTTTTTGTCATAAACGTAGGTAGTTACAGTCCCTTCTTTATTTGTCTCGGTTAGCTTATGAAAACTGTTATAGGTAAAACGCTCTTCCGATAGAGTCCTATTTTGAAAAATATACTTTTTCATAAGAATTCGATCGAGGGTATCGTACGTAGAATGGATGGATAATCCATCCCTATTGGTATGTATTTGTAGATTGCCATTGGTATAGTAACGAAAGGTCTCTCTACTTGAATCCGGAAATTGGATTTCCACGGGAGAACCATAAGCATTGTAGGTATAAAAAGTAGTATGGCCATTGCCATCCGTTTTTGATGTTTCCCATCCTATTGCGGCATAGGTAGAGGAAGTAGTTATAGCAAGAGAACCGTCTTTGGATTCTATAGGAGGATATTGAGTGTGATTGACTTTTTGGACTACAGGATCATAGGTATATGAAGTTACATTTCCAAAGAAATCGGTTTTTTGAATCAGGTTATCCGTAATGTCATATTCAAATGTGGTTTTATGAGATAGTTGATCTCCCTTTTCTATTCTTTCTTTTTCTCTTCCTTTCGTATCGTAGGTTTTGCTTGTTTCTTGCCTTTGGGAAAAAGAAGTAGAAAAAATACATCGTCCTTTTTCGTCATAACGATAGAGAGCTTTTTGCTCTATCGGATTGGTTTCGGAAAGAAGATTTCCTCGTTCATCATAGGTTTTATGAAGGGTGTGGCTAAGATCTCCATTCTCATCATAAATATCTTCTTGAGACACATTTCCTTGTGTGTCATAGGAAAAATGGGTCTTTGTAATAAGTTTTTCTTCTTTTTTATCTAGAACCCTTTCTTCAATCGTATCTACCATATGAAGAAATGGAGTTGATTGTCTAAGAATCCTTCTAGAGAGCCGTCTTTCTGTAACCCCCGATAGGTTCATTTTATCCGAGGTAATCCCGTCATCTGTAATAGTGGTAACAAGGTTATTGCAATCATCGTATTCAAAAAATTCTCTAAGAAGAATTTTCTCTTTATTTTGAATGATTTTTGCAGTTATCAGATAAGCTTTGGAAAGATAGGAATAGGAAGTTAGTTTTCCTTCTTTTTCTTCTGTGAGAAGAAGATTTCTTCCATCTTGAGAAAATGTTTTTTTAGTAAGAGAGCTTTCTTCTTTCCCGGAGCCGGTAAGATTGCCAATAAAAAGTTCTTGTGTGGGGTTGCCAAAAGCATCGTAGGAAAATGCCTTTTTATAGATTCTTTTGTTTCCGTCCCAAAGCTCTACACTCTCTAGTTGATTGTTGTCATTCCAAGAAAACCTTTTTTCTTTTTTCAATGTCTTTTCTGTATCAAAGTATTGGATAGATTGGATAAGAAAATTTTTTGTGAATAAATAATGGATAGCCGTTCCATCTTTGCATCGGACTTGAGTACTGCCTTCGTTTTGGCCACCTATGGGCAACGTATAGGTCATTTCATATAGAGGAAAAAAAGCATCGTCCTTGCCAACCGGTAAAGATAGAGTTTTTACACGAAAAAAAGGATTGTTATAAGAGTCATATTGGCAAGAAAAGACATGGCTTTTTCCGTTGAATTTTTCTAATAAAAACCGATCGTCATAATCGCTGCTTTCTGAATGGTATAAAGGGCTGTCTACTTTGGTTAATATGGGAGGAGCCACAATGGCATACCCGTAATGAACTTTATGTTCCGTGTATTTTCCTCTTTTTAATCGTCTTTCAAATGTAGGAATCACCGTTTGCTCGGTATTTGAAATATACTGATAAGCACCTGAGAGGGATGTCGGGATAGTTTCCATACGAATAGAAGCATAGACAAACCTCTCTTGGGGATCGAGACTTTCCACAAGGGTAAGCTGCAAATTATTATTGTAAGAATATCGAAGGATTTTTCCATTGGGAAGGACTTCCTTTTGTAGGCGATAAAGCATTCTCAAAACAGGATTAGAAGTGGTTTTTGAAGTTCTTTTTAAATGGTAGTAACGGGTATAGCCATCGGGAGTTTGGACTACAATGATTTCTTTGCTATCCTTTAGGGTGATTTTGATATTTCTGGGATCATACTGACCGCTAGGTGTTTCTTGCTGGGCATTAGAAATGCCAAAAAAAGGTTCTGCTAATTTAGCCGTTTGATCGACAACTTGGAATGCTAAAGTGATGCCCTGAGGGTCTCTAAGGAGTATTTCGAAACGATCGGAATGTCTAGTGGCAATTAATTGTAGGTGAGGAAAATAGGTCCATCCTTTGTACGAGGTTTTCAAATACGAATAGAATAGTTCATTATTTTGTTCGCTTTTTTTATGAAAAGAAGTCGAAGGAATAGACGGGGGTATGTAATAGCGAAAAAGCTCGATAGATTGCGCTCCATTTGCGATAAGATCTATTTCTTTGAGGCAGATTTGTCCACTGGAAGGACTAAGGACGCCGCCAATGAGGAGGTTGTCGTAAGATAGAGAAGAAACATATTCCGGATTCGATGAAGAGAGAGTTTCTTCCGGGTTATCCTCGATAGCAAATAAGGATTCTACAAATAAAAATAAAAGAAGAGCTTTGCGAAACATGCGATTTTCCGTTTTTTAAAATAATGAATTACGAATGTAAGAAATATTTAGATATTCTGTACAGATATTTCTGTCAGAAATATCTGAAAATGCTTATAAAATCACTAGTTAGTGCTGCCGACTGAGAGGACATCCCTGTTTTTTGTAAAAGCTGTGTTGTAACAGAAGGCATTGACCTTCCTGAGAAGGCTGTATTCATTCCGGATATGTATTGATCCATGCCGTGCGCCATCATGCGCAATCCCAGAGACCCTAAGAGGCCTCCACTTCCAAGGGCCGCACTTCCTCCAATACCGGCTTCCATAAGGCCTCCTAAAGCCTGCATAGAGCCTTGGAAACGAGGATTGGTTAGAGTATTCATTACGGAGGTTTTGGAGGACTGATAGGCTTGCTTAGAATAATCGAAACATTGATTCCAAAAGGCGCTTTCGAGACCATAGAGATCTATTCGGATGAGAGGATCGTTTAATACAAAGCAGTAGAGGTTTTGGCCGTTTGTAAAACCTTGGGGAAAGGAGCTTAGAAATTATCCTTTTCTAAGTGGTATTGTTCAAGCCATTGTGGTTTTCTGGATTTTACAACAACGAAAACGCCATAACGAGCTATGCCAGAAAGTGTGCGATATGATTTCTCATCAAAAATATTTTGCTTAGTCCAAATTGCGCCAATAGATTCTCCACATGAATTTAAAACCAATTCATTTTCATCTGCATTATTACCTCTTGATAATAAAGCGTTTAATGCTCTTGTTTCCGAAAATTCAGCAAGATTGGTCGCAGCTTCATCTCGTTCTGTTATAGAAGCTTTATCGTCGAAAAGTAATTCTATAAGTGCATCTAATCTACATTTCATCTTTAAACTGCTTCTTTTTTATTTATAATATAATCTTTCAAGAGGTATATGTCCTCCTATGCCGGTACCACCTGTTTCGCCTGTAAATGGATTGATATACAAGCCTTCTTCAAAACGTGCACTAGCTCTAGGAATGTTGCTGTCAACTTGTAAGCCTTCTCTAAAGCTTGCTTCAGGTTTAATTTTTAAACGCCAATCAAATTTATTTTTTGATTGGTTAAAATTACCCCAAGTTTCTGGAGCTCCTGCAGAATTAGGCAACTTTTCCCATCCTTTACTTTTAGCCCAGCCCCGTAAAACCCTGATATTATTTTGCCCTACTTCTGAAAGATTATTAGCTGCTTGATGAAATCGATTCAACTCTAAATTTTGGATTCTAGTTTCTTCCAAAGGAACCCGCATCATATTAGCACCTGCCCATGAGATGCCTTTTTGGACCAAGGGACGGGCTAGGGCGGTGAATGTAGCAGCCATGGTAGAAGTCTCAGCAACTGTTTGGAACGATTGAAACATGAGACTATTTCTGTCTGCGGGGAAGGCTCTTTGTAGAGCATTTTCTCCAAACGATTGCAATTGATGAAGACTTTGTTGGTGAGAATGAAAATCATTCATCACACTGCCTTCTCCTCGTAAGGAATGATACGCATAGCGAGCAGGGGAAGTAATCCAAAAGCCTGTATCAGAGACTCCAGAGGCTATTCCCATTGCACCTTTACCAAGACCATGCATGGCTCCAAAAGAGGCTTGTTTAGAATAATCGAAACATTGATTCCAAAAGGCACTTTCGAGGCCATAGAGATCTATTCGGATGAGAGGATCGTTCAATACAAAACAGTAGAGGTTTT